>NZ_JAGYWT010000050.1:0-9425 GCF_019279095.1 Microbacterium sp. BF1
CGTCCAAAGCAGACGTGGGCGTTCGTGTACGAGTCTCGCCGCGAAATCTTGGACTTCGGGCGTCCACCGTGGCTGGGAATCGGCCAAATCGAACACTGGATTCAAAGCTGATCGGCGCGGAGCGCCGACGAGCGCCTAGACTGGATTAGCACTCTCGGGTTGAGAGTGCGAACAAGTCTTTCGTGTCAGCGTCAAGAAAGAAGAGGTAGACCGTGTCGGTTTCCATCAAGCCGCTCGAGGACCGCATCGTCATCAAGCAGGTCGAGGCCGAGCAGACCACCGCGAGTGGCCTGGTCATCCCCGACACCGCCAAGGAGAAGCCCCAGGAGGGCGAGGTCGTGGCGGTCGGCCCCGGCCGCATCGACGACAACGGCAACCGTGTTCCGCTCGACGTCGCCGTCGGCGACCGTGTGCTCTACAGCAAGTACGGCGGCACCGAGGTGAAGTTCGGCGCAGACGAGTTCCTCGTCCTGTCGGCTCGCGACGTCCTGGCGGTCGTCGTCCGCTGATCTGCGGAATCTGATTCCCGCCCCTCGTGAGGGGCAGAGTCAAGGTCCTCGAAGGGGCCCGGATGCGCTTCGCATCCGGGCCCCTTCTGCGTCCGCCACCGGGCATCGGTTTCCTGCCGAACTCTGCGGCAGCGGCCGGGCGGCCGAGGGCGCGACGCCGCCGCGGGCGTAGGGTTGTGCGGTGCCCCCAGAGACGACTCGTGCCACGCAGACCGCCGGAGTGGCCTATGCCGGTGCCGCGTACCTCCTCTGGGGAGTGCTTCCGCTCTACTTCCTGCTCCTCGTTCCGACGGGGCCGTGGGAGGTCGTGGCCTGGCGCGTGCTGCTGTCGTTCGTGTTCTGCCTCCTGCTGCTCACGTTCACGCGCGGCTGGGCGGCATTCGGCGTCATCCTCCGACAGCCGAAGCTGCTGGCCTGGACGGCCCTGGCCGGTCTTCTGATCTACGTCAACTGGCAGGTGTTCCTGATCGGAACCCTCAGCGAGAACGTCGTCGAGACGAGCCTGGGCTACTTCATCAATCCGATCACGACCGTGCTGCTGGGCGTCTTCGTGCTGAAGGAGCGCATCCGCAGGTTGCAGTGGGCCGCCATCGCGATCGCGGCGATCGCGGTCGTCGTGATCGTCGTCGCCTACGGCGATTTCCCCTGGATCGCCCTGTCGTTGACGGCGTCCTTCGGGGTCTACGGGCTCATCAAGAAGAAGATCGGTCCCGCCGTCGATGCGGTCAGCGGTCTGACGCTGGAGTCCTTCTGGCTCATCCCGATCGCCGTGGTGCAGCTGATCGTCGTCGCCCAGACGACGGGGATCACGATGGGGGCGAACGGGTGGCCGCACGCGCTGCTGCTGGCGTTCGCCGGCGTCGCCACAGCGGTGCCCCTGCTGCTCTTCGCCGCAGGAACCCGACGCATCCACCTCACCGTGATCGGAATGATCCAGTTCATCACCCCCGTGATGCAGTTCCTCATCGGCGTCGTCGTCCTGCACGAGCCGATGCCTCCGGAGCGCTGGGCGGGCTTCATCATCGTGTGGATCGCGATCGGGGTGTTCGTCGTCGACCTGCTGCTCGCCGCACGTCGGGGGCGCAGGATTCCGCGTGTCGAAGCGGCCTGATCCCGAGGCTCATCCGTCGGGGAACCCAGTGTCGGATCGTTAACGCACCGAGATACTTGCGACCCCTGCGCGCAGGACTCACGGCCTAGTGTTAGAGCACCCGATTGTGGCCAGAATCCACGTTCAGTCACAATCCACGTTCAGTTACGCAAGGGAGCATCATGAACGCATTGAAGGGCTCGCGCACAGCGAAGGTCTTCGCCGGGATCGCACTGATCAGTGCATCCGCCATCGTCATCGCCGGCTGCAGCAGCACTCCGAGCTCGGAGAGCGGCGGCAGCGACAAGCCCGCAGCCGATCTGACGCTCAAGCTCGGATCGCTGCTTCCGCAGACGGGGTCGCTGGCATTCCTGGGCCCGCCCATGGAATCCGGCGTCGGACTCGCGGTCCAGGAGGTCAACGAGGCCGCTGCCGGTGTCACGATCGACCTGACGGCCGAGGACGAGGGCGACACCGACACCAAGGCCTACGAGACCTCGATCACCAAGCTGCAGGGCGCCGGCGTCTCCGCCATCGTCGGAGCCGCCGCATCGGGCGTCTCCAAGCTCATCCTCGACGGGAACGTGAGCGCGGGGATCCTTCAGATCTCGGCGTCGAACACGTCTCCCGACTTCACCACGTGGGACGACAGCGGCCTGTACTTCCGCACCGCACCCAGTGACCTGCTGCAGGGCGAGGTGCTGGGCAACCTGATCGCCGAGGACGGCGCCAAGAGCCTCGGCATCATCTACCAGAACGACGCCTACGGCACCGGCCTGAACGACGCCATCACGACGACGTTCGAGGGCACCGGCGGCGAGGTCGTCGAGTCGGTCTCGTTCAACGTCGGCGACGCGCAGTTCGACGCTCAGGTCGAGTCGATCAAGGCCCAGAACCCCGACGCGGTCGCGATCGTGTCGTTCGACCAGTTCAAGACCATCGCGCCGCTGCTGGTGAACGCCGGCATCTCGGCCGACAAGTTCTACATGGTCGACGGCAACCTGTCCGACTACGGCTCGGAGATCCCGGTCTCGCTCGAGGGCGCGCAGGGAACCAAGGCCGGTCCTGCTCTCGCGGATGACTTCACCACCCGTCTCCAGGACTACTGGACCGGCGAAGGCAACCCCGAGGTCAAGGACTTCACCTACGCGGCAGAGGCGTACGACGCCGTCATCCTCGTGGCTCTGGCCTCGCTCGCGGCCGGCTCCACCGAGGGCGCGGATATCGCAGCCAAGATGCAGGAGGTCTCGGGCGGTTCGGGCGACGGCAAGAAGTGCACCAGCTTCGCCGAGTGCGCCAAAATCATCAACGACGGCGGCGTGGCCGACTACGACGGCTACTCCGGCGACATCACGTTCGATGAGGCCGGCGACCCCCAGGGTGCCTCGATCGGCATCTACAAGTACGGTGCCGACAACATGATCACCCGCACCAACTGATCACACGATCACATGACGAAGGCCCCGGATCCGATCCGGGGCCTTTGTCGTGGGGTCGAGTCTGTGGCTCAGGCTGCGTCGGTGCCGAGCGTTCCGAGGTAGAGACCGATCACCTTCGGGTCATTGAGCAGATCACGGCCGGTGCCCTCGTGGGCGTCCTTGCCCTGATCGAGCACGTACCCGCGGTCGCAGATCTGGAGGCAGCGTCGGGCGTTCTGCTCGACCATGATCGTCGTGACGCCGGCCTTGTTGATGTCGGACACCCGGATGAACGCGTCGTCCTGCCGCACGGGGGAGAGCCCGGCCGACGGCTCGTCGAGCAGCAGCACCGACGGATCCATCATGAGCGCGCGCGACATGGCGACCATCTGCCGCTCGCCGCCGGAGAGGGATCCGGCGCGCTGCTTGAGGCGCTTGCCCAGCTCGGCGAAGATGCCGGTGACGAACTCGAGCCGTTCCGTGTAGATCTTGGGGTTCTGGTAGAGCCCCATCTGCAGGTTCTCCTCGATCGACAGCGACGGGAAGACGTTGTTCGTCTGCGGCACGAAAGCGACCCCGCGTCGGACCAGCTTGTCGGCCTTCAGGCCGACGATGCTCTCGCCCTTGACCGTGATGTCGCCGCTGCGCACGTTCACCAGCCCGAAGATCGCCTTCAGCAGGGTCGACTTGCCGGCGCCGTTCGGGCCGATGATCCCGATCAGCTCGCCCTGGCGGGCGACGAGGTTCGCGCCGTTGAGGATGTTCACCCCGGGGAGATAGCCGGCGTGGACGTCGGTCAACTCGACCACGACGTCGTCCTGAGGCGCGCTCTGCGGTGCGTTCGTCGGCGATTCCGCGCTCATGCGGTGCCCTTCCCCTCTGTGCCGGAGGCGGGATCGCTCGCTTCGAGCTCGGCCTCCGCCTCTGCTTCGATCTTCTCGCGGAGTCGGATCGCGGCGGCATCCTCGAGCACCGGGATGCGTCCGGTGACCGCGCCCAGGTCGAGATCCTGGTGCGCACCGAGGTACGCATCCACGACCGCGGGGTTCTCCATGACCTCGTCGGGAGGTCCCTCCGCGACGACGCGGCCCTCGGCCATGACGATCACCCAGTCCGCGATGTGGCGGACCATGTGCATGTCGTGCTCGACGAAGAGCACCGTCATCCCCTGCTCCTTCAGATCGAGGATGTGGTCGAGGAGCGACTGCGTGAGAGCGGGGTTGACGCCGGCCATGGGCTCGTCGAGCATCACCAGCGTCGGGTCGCTCATCAGCGCCCTGGCCATCTCGAGGAGCTTGCGCTGGCCACCAGAGAGCGACGCCGCGAAGTCCTTCTCCTTGGCATCGAGCTTGAAGCGCGTGAGCAGCTCGCGTGCCTTGCCTTCGATCTCGGTGTCCTGCGCTCGCCAGAGGAAGGGGAACAGACTCGACCAGAAACCCTCCCCGCGCTGATGCGGAGCTCCGAGCTTCATGTTCTCGAGGACCGTGAGGAGCGAGAGCGATTTGGTCAGCTGGAACGTGCGGACCTGTCCCATCCTTGCCACCTTGAACGACGGGACTCCCGAGAGGCTCGTTCCGTCGAAGGACCAGGTGCCGCTGTTGGGCTTGTCGAATCCGCAGAGCAGGTTGAACAGCGTGGTCTTGCCTGCTCCGTTCGGGCCGATCAGTGCGGTGATCGCTCCTCGCGGCACTTCGAGGTGGTCGACGTCGACGGCGGTCAGGCCACCGAAGCGACGCTGGACCGCATCGACGACGAGGATCGGATCGACCTTGGCGACCCCCGGCTTCACCTCGCCCTTGGTCAGACCGGTCGTCTTCGGGCGTCGGATGCTCCCTGTGGCGGGCGCGGCGTTCGCCGTGCCCTCGGCAGAGCCGGGGACCTGTTCCGGGGTCAGTTCATTTGACAAAGGTCATCTCCCTCTTGTCTCCGAGGATGCCCTGCGGGCGGAAGATCACGAGCAGCATCAGAGCGATGCCGACGAAGACGAAAACGAGCGTCGATGCCTGGCTGTCGGACATCGGCAGCAGGCCTGCTTTCGCCAGGGAGGGCAGGAGGTTGGCCATGAAGGCGAACACCACCCAGAACAGCACGGCGCCCAGCGTCGGTCCGAACACCGTGGCCGCCCCGCCCAGAAGGAGGATGGTCCACAGGAAGAACGTCAGCGACGTCGAGTAGCTGCCGGGGACGACCGCGGAGGGGAGGACGAAGATGATCCCGCCCGCGGCACCGATCACGCCACCCACGACGAGCGCCTGCATCTTGTAGGCGAAGACGTTCTTGCCGAGCGAGCGCACGGCGTCCTCGTCTTCACGGATGCCCTTGAGGACGCGACCCCAGGGGCTGCGCATCAGCGCCCACACCAAGAGGATGGCCGCGGCGAGCACGATCACGCCGAAGACCCGGTTCCAGAGGTCGTTGGCGCTGTACATCCAGGGTCCGAACCCGTAGGTCCCGGGGGGAATGGGGTTCGCGTCGCGGAACCCGCCGTTGTACTGGGCCAGGCCGTCGGCGCTGTTGGTCCATTCGTCGAACAGCTGCGTCGTGAACAGCAGTCGCACGATCTCGCCGGCGGCGATCGTCGCGATCGCCAGGTAGTCGGCGCGAAGTCGCAGCGTCGGGATGCCGAGCAGGACGGCGAAGAGCGCGCCGCCGAGCAGACCGATGAGCATGCCGATCCACCAGGGCAGACCGAAGCTCAGCACCGAGATGGCGTAGCCGTAGCCGCCGATGGCCATGAAGGCGGCCATACCGAAGTTGAGCAGTCCCGCGTATCCGAAGTGCACGGCCAGGCCGGTCGCCGCGAGGGCGTAGGCGATGGTGACAGGGCTGAACAGGTAGACGGCCGTGTTCGAGAAGATGCTTCCGAAGTCCATGGCGATCAGCCCAACCTTTCCCTGCGTCCGAGCAGCCCCTGCGGTCTCACGAGGAGGATGACGATGAGCACCACGAGGGCGCTCGCATACTTCAGGTCGGACGGGATCCACAGGGTGGAGACCTCGACCGCCATCCCGACGATGAGGGAGCCCACCAGAGCACCGAACGCGGTGCCGAGGCCGCCGAGCGTGATCGCCGCGAAGATCAGCAGCAGCATCTGCATGCCCATGTCCCACTTCACACCGGGGCGGAAGTAGGCCCAGAGGATGCCGGAGATGGCCGCCAAGGTGCCGGAGAGGATCCAGACGTAGCGGATGACCTTGTCCACATCGATCCCGGAGGCGGCGGCGAGCTGCGGGTTGTCGGAGATCGCGCGGGTCGCCTTGCCGATGCGGGTGCGCGTCAGGAAGAAGGCCACGGCCAGGATCACCACGATGCTCACCCCCATCGCGATCATGTCGATGTAGGACAGCGAGATCGGCCCGAACTGGATCGGCGTGGGGCTGGCGCCGGGGAGCTGGTAGGTGCCGCCGCCGATCATGAACTGGAAGGCGTAGCGCAGTGCCAGCGAGAGTCCGATGCTGACGATCATCAGCTGCACGACGCCGAGACCGCGTCGTCGCAGGGGACGCCAGATGCCGGCATCCAACGCCCAGCCGAACAGGCCGCCGCCGATGACGGCCGCGGCGACGCCGAGCCACAATGGGAGGTGCCAGAACGTGGTCGTGACGAGGGCGACGAGGCCGCCCCAGGTCACCATCTCGGCGTGCGCGAAGTTCGACAGCCGCGTGGTGCCGTAGATGAGAGCGGCACCCATCGAGGCCAGTGCCAGCAGCAGACCGAAGTTCAGGCCGCCGACCAGTCGCGAGAGCAGCTGGTCGATGAACGAGACGGTGATCCGCTGCCCCTCGCCGAGGAACAGATTCATGATCTTGGTCCCCGTGAGACCGAACTCGACCTCGAAGGAGGCGGTCGTTCCCGCGATCGGCTGCGTGCCCGGTGGCAGCAGGCTCGCATCGACGATCACACCGTCGGGGAGGGTCGACTCGTCGACCGTCAGCGTGTACTTCTCTTTCTCGGGCACGTACAGGCGCCACTTGCCTTCGGCGTCGGTCTCGGTCTCGCCCTTGAAACCGTTGCCTTCGATCGCCATGACGACGCCTTCGACGGGTTCGTCATCGAAGGTGACGACGCCGGCCAGGTAGAAGTCCGTGACCTCCTGCCCGTCGTCTGTCGTCTCGGCCGAGGCCGATGAGGGGGGCATGAACACGAACGCGCTGAGCGCCATGAGGACAGCGAGCAGCGCGACCACCCAGGGGCGCTTTCGCTGCACGGCGATTGTTGTGGGTCCCACGCAACCTCCACTTTGAGTGCTGTGTCTCTGCGATGTCGGGTTCGACCGCAGGGATGGACGACGCACTTGAGCGTAATGCGCGATCGGCGATTCACCTACGGTCCGTGTCAACAGTCCGATAACGGCGGGGCTCTGGGAATGTTCTCGGACGTGTCTCGCTTAGAATCTTCATACGGGCCGCGGCCCCGCACCGGCCGACGTCGACCACCCCCTCGCACTCGGACATGCGCGACTCGCGCAGAAGGAGAATCCATGGAACAGCACGATCCCTTCGGCTTCGTCGGGCTGACGTACGATGACGTGCTGCTGCTCCCCGGGCACACCGATGTGATCCCGAGCGAGGCCGACACCTCGTCGCGGATCACGCGCCGCATCTCGGTCGCCACCCCGCTGCTCTCCAGCGCGATGGACACGGTCACCGAGTCGCGCATGGCGATCGCGATGGCGCGCGAGGGCGGCATCGGAATCCTGCACCGCAACCTCTCCATCGCCGACCAGGCCGCGCACGTCGACCGCGTCAAGCGCAGCGAGTCCGGCATGATCACCGACCCCATCACGACGACGCAGGACGCGACGGTCGAAGAGGTCGACAGCCTCTGCGCGAAGTACCGCATCTCGGGTCTTCCCGTCGTCGACGACGAGGGCAAGCTCGTCGGCATCATCACGAACCGCGACATGCGGTTCGTCTCGGGCTTCGAGCGTCAGACCACCTTCGTCAAGGACGTCATGACCAGGGAGAACCTGGTCACGGCTCCGGTCGGCGTGGCCGCGGGCGAGGTCATCGCCCTGTTCGCGAAGCACCGCGTCGAGAAGCTGCCGCTCATCGACGGCGACGGCAAGCTCGCCGGCCTCATCACCATCAAGGACTTCGACAAGAGCGAGAAGTACCCGCTCGCCACCAAGGATGACCAGGGCCGTCTGCGCGTCGGCGCTGCCATCGGCTTCTTCGGTGATGCCTGGGAGCGTGCCGAGGCGCTGCGCGACGCCGGTGTCGACGTTCTCGTGGTCGACACCGCCAACGGGCAGTCGCAGGGCGTCATCGATCTCGTTCGCCGGTTGAAGGCCGACGAGTCCTTCGCCCACATCGACATCATCGGCGGCAACGTCGCGACCCGCGAAGGCGCCCAGGCCCTGATCGACGCCGGCGTCGACGCCGTCAAGGTCGGAGTGGGCCCCGGGTCGATCTGCACCACGCGCGTCGTCGCGGGTGTGGGAGTGCCCCAGGTCACGGCAGTCTACGAAGCATCGCTCGCCGCTCGCCCCGTCGGCGTCCCCGTGATCGCCGACGGCGGCCTGCAGTATTCGGGCGACATCGCCAAGGCGCTGGTCGCCGGTGCCGACGCCGTGATGCTCGGCTCGCTCCTGGCCGGAACCGACGAGTCTCCCGGCGAGATCGTGTTCCAGTCCGGCAAGCAGTTCAAGCAGTACCGGGGCATGGGTTCGCTGGGCGCGATGCAGACCCGCGGCAAGCAGACCTCGTACTCGAAGGACCGCTACTTCCAGGCCGACGTCCCCAGCGACGACAAGCTGATCCCGGAGGGCATCGAGGGGCAGGTGCCCTACCGAGGACCGCTCTCCGCCGTCGCCTATCAGCTGGTCGGCGGACTGCGCCAGTCGATGTTCTACGTCGGCGCGCGCACGATCGAAGAGCTCAAGACGCGCGGCAAGTTCGTGCGCATCACCTCGGCGGGTCTCAAGGAATCGCACCCGCACGACGTGCAGATCGTGGTCGAGGCCCCGAACTACAAGAAGTAGTCGTCAGCCGACGCACGAGGGACCGGATGCGAAACGCATCCGGTCCCTCGTGCTTGCTGCGTCGCGCACGGGTCAGCCGCAGGTATAGGTGACCCCGTTGACCTCCCAGACGCCTGTGCCGAGTTCGGCACACATGCCGAAGATGGCGGCGAAGAAGGCGATGAAGAGGATGATCTCGACGATCGTCAGGACCGCGCCGACGACGATGCCGGCGATCGCGAGACCCTTCGGCTGTCCGGCTTTGCCGAGCTTCACGGCGGCGACGATGCTCAGGATGAGGCCGATCGGGGCCGCCACATGGCGGTCACCTGTACCGGGATCAGGACTCCTGCGACCGCGATGGTCGAGACCAGTGCGGCGAGGACGGTGAAGAACCGCAGGCGCGACACACCTGACCGGAAGGCGCGGTGCAGTGCCCTCGAGAC
>NZ_JAGYWT010000500.1:0-1756 GCF_019279095.1 Microbacterium sp. BF1
GCGCGCTGGAGCCGGACGCCCGTGATCGCGATCGGCGTTGCCGGCTCGGCGCTCCTGGCTGCCGTGGGGCTCGTGTTCTCGCGGCCCGATGTCGTCGGCATCGGACTTCCGCTCGCCCTCGGGACAGCATGGATGCTGATGCGTCGGCCTCGGGATTCCACGATGTCGATCGAACTGCGTGCGCACGTCGAGGGTTCGGGAGACTCGTCGGAGGTACTGGCGGAAGTCGATGTGATCCTCGACAGCGACTGGGTCCAGGTGGCGATCGATCAGGAGGCGCGGCGGTCCGGGCTCGCCGATGCGCGACCGGGGCACTCCATCCTCCTCACCCGCAACCGCCTGCAGCACTCCGGTCCTGTGGAGCTCCTCGGAGTGACCGTGCGCGGCGTCGCGCTCGACGGCGCATGGGTCTCGGAAGCCGGCCCCCGCGTCGTGCTGGAATGGAACACCCCGCCCAGGCAGGTCCGGATCGGGCAGCTTCCGGTCGCTCCCCGGCTGACGGGTCTGCACGGCGCCCACGAAGGTGTCCGCCCCGGTCAGGGCGGTGACTTCCGCGACATCCATCCGTTCGTCCCCGGCGACGAGCTGCGCCGCGTCGACTGGCGGGCGACGGCTCGCGCGGCCCGTCGACCTGGCGAACTCCTCGTTCGACGCAGCACGACCCTCAGCGATTCCTCGGTGGTGATCGCCGTGGACACCGCGGCGGACCTGGGGACCGTGGTCGCCTCCTGGGGAGCGGACGACGCCGACCGGTCAGGAGTCACCTCGCTGGATCTCGCGCGTGAGGCTGCCCTCTCCATCGCCACAGCGGCGGTCGGTGTCGGTGATCGGGTCGCGTACCACGCGTTGTCGCCCGGCGGCCGCAGTCTTCCCTCGGGTGGCGGCCCGCGCCACCTCGCACGCGTGCGGGACATGATCGCGGCGACCGGACAGAGCGCGGAGGTGTCCCGGTACCGGCGGTCGCCGGTGGTGCCGTCGGGATCCATCGTCTTCGTGCTCTCGACGTTCTTCGACGGCGTCGCCGCTCAGCTGGCCACCCGGTGGCGGGCGGCGGGTCATGTCGTGGTCGCGGTCGATGTGCTCCCGATTCCCGACCGGAGTCGGCTCACCCGTGAGCAGCGCATCGCACTGCGCACGCTGCTCGCTGAACGCTCCGACATCCTCGTCGAGCTCCGACATGCCGGGGTCGAGGTCGTCGCATGGACGGATCCCGACATCGACGTCGCGATGCGGCTCGCTGCCCTTCGCCAGCGACGGATGCGGACGGTGCGGCGATGATGCGCGGTCTCCGTTCGTTCCGGGTGCGGGCCGCTGTTCCCGGGATCACCGTCCGCCTCCTGATCCTCGCGATCGTGTGGGGCGGCGCTGTCGTGCTCGTTCCCTTCCCGCTGTGGCAGGGGGTGGCGGTCGTCGCCGCTCTCGTCGCAGTGGTGCTCCCACGATCACTGGCGGCGTGGTTCGGGGCCGCCTGCCTCGTTCTGGGCGTCCTCCTCACCGAATCGGATCCGGGACGCACAGCCCTCGCCGTGCTGCTCGTTCCCGCGATCCACGTCCTCGCATCGGTGAGTCTCGAGATCCCGATCTCCTCGCGCGTCGCCCTCGCCGTGCTGTGGCCGAGCCTTGCGCGCTTCCTCGTCGTGCAGCTGCTGGCGCAACCTGTCGTCTTCGGCGTGTGGGTGCTCGCGCCCTCGAACGTCGACCATGGGATCGCGGCGCTCGCCCCGCTCGCCGCCGTGGCGCTCGTGCTCGGGGTGCT
>NZ_JAGYWT010000501.1:0-1745 GCF_019279095.1 Microbacterium sp. BF1
GGCCCGGCCACCCGTCGAAGCCCGCCGTTCTCGGCGTGGGCGAGCAGCGCCCCCAGCTGCAGCCACTCGTTCACGCGGCGTCCAGATCGTCGAGCCCGTAGGCGGACGGCAGGACTTTCGCACGCCGCTCAGGCTGGTCGTTCCACCATTGCGGCGCGGGGACGGCGAGGACCGCGACGTTACGAGCGAGGCGGAGTTCGGTGACCTCGAGGATCTCCCGTGAGACCGCATCGATGACGACGATGATCGTCGGGGCGGACGCCACCAGCTGCCCGTCGGTGAGCACGGCGAGCGTCTCCGAGCGTGTCACGATCCGGTGCACGGCACCCGCGATCCCGCTGATCTCGACCGCGTTCACATGCGGGTCCTGCGTCGACGACGAGATCGAGACGATGCGCCCCTCGGCGAGCAGCTGCGCCCCCAGCGCATCGGCGAGCAGGGGAAGCGGGGCGATCATGGCGCCGAGATACGCCCTGCCGAGCTCGAGGGCATGGGCGAGATGGCCGCCGATCGCGTGCTCCCTCAGATCGCCGACCGTGAACCCGCCGAGCACGGCGCAGCCGACCCCACCTGCCTGGATGATCGCCGAGCGCACGACGCGCTCGGCGTCGATGGCACGATGCGCCTCGACGAGCGCGACACCATCGGCACCCGTGTCGCACGCGAACACGAGCCCGGGCACCCGGTCGACGAAGAGCGACATCTGGTCGAGTCCAGGCACCGCTCGTCCGGTGCAGTCCGCGTCGACGACCACGTGCGATCCAGCCAGGGTCAGCGGTGCGAGGCCGTTCATCCCTCCGCCCTCGAGCGAGCACACGGCGGAGACCGGATGTCCGATCCATCGTTGCACCGCGCTGAGGAGCCTGGCGAAGGGGTCCACCCCCGGAAGCCGCTCGCCCAGCAGCATCGTGGAACCGACGAACGCGACACCGAGACAGGGTGTGGCCGGATCCAGGGCCGAGATCGGCGAGACCTCGATCGGCCATTCCCCGTCCCCGGCGAGCATCAGCTCGAGCATGGTGGTCGAGCCGCCGCCACCGGACCCGAGCAGCGCGTAGCCGCGGGCGAGCGCGGTGAGGTCGTCGCGCTGCAGCTTCATGCGTCCAGCCTAGGGAGATTCGTCCTCGCCCACGGTCAGCGTCTCGATCGGGACGAACTCCGCCGCGAGACCGAAGGCAGAGGGGCCGAACGCGGCGAGCGCGGCCGGCGTGCGCATCATCTCGGGGGTGGAGATGCCGAGCACCCGCACGCGCTGTCCGTAGCGGAGCCCCTCTGTCGTGATCGGCTCGGCCGTCTCGTGGTCGACGACGCAGATCAGGTCCGGAACGATCGCCACGAGGGTGTCTCCCCGGCGAGCAGTGAGGTTCTCGTTCTGGAAGGAGATCTCGAACGTATCTCCGTCGTCGGCCCCGAGCGGCGCGATCACAGCGCGCCCCTTCGCGAACCCCTCGGTCGTACGCCGCTCGACATCGATGACCTTGCCGACGCAGAGCTCGCGCAGGTGCGGGTAGAGGGTGATGGACAGCGTCGAGGCGATCGCCTCGAACGGTGAGCGGTGCTCCTCGCGGGCGACACGGATGGCGCGGCCGAGCGCGAGTGCCATCGAGATCGTGCGGGGCACGGCCGTGCGCCGCACGTCTGCTCCGGTCATCGCGTACTCGGCGATGTGTCCGACGCCGCCGAGGCGGATGGTGACAGCCCGGGCGAGCCACTCCATCTGGCGGTCGTCGTCGCCGGTGTCGATG
>NZ_JAGYWT010000502.1:0-1735 GCF_019279095.1 Microbacterium sp. BF1
GGGGGCGCCCGCCTTCACCCGGGCCGCCCTGCAGCAGCTCATGTGGGACGAGGTCGGACTGCTGCGGACGGGCGAGGGGCTCACCCAAGCACTCCGCACGCTGCGGGCGTGGTCTTCATCGAGCTCAGCGCCGACGACGGCGAGCGCCCACGAAGACGCCAACCTGCTGCTTCTGGCGGAGTCGACGGCGTCTGCGGCGCTGGCGCGAACGACGTCCGTCGGCGCGCATCATCGTGTCGACGCGCACATTCCCGAAACCGGTGCGCGCTCGCACGCCCCCTCATCGATCCTGGAGACCGTCTGATGCTGACCACTGCCACTGTGAACCGCGTCGTCGGCGCGGCCCTCGAAGAGGACGCCCCCTGGGGCGACCTGACCAGCACCACGCTGCTGCCCGCAGATGCCACCGCCACCGCCGATCTCGTTGCTCGCGAGGCCGGGGTCTTCAGCGGTGGTGAGGTGTTCGCCGCCGCGTTCCGGCTCACTGACACGGCTCTCGACGTGGACCTGCACGTCGGCGACGGTGACGACTTCGCCGCGGGCGACGTCCTCGCGTCGGTCTCGGGCTCAGCGCGCAGCGTGCTCACGGCGGAACGCGTCGCACTGAACTTCACGCAGCGGATGAGCGGCATCGCCACTCTCACCGCCGCCTACGTGGCAGCGATCGACGGCACGGGCGCCCGGATCGCCGACACCCGCAAGACCACGCCGGGGCTGCGCGCGTTCGAGCGTCATGCCGTCGAGTCCGGTGGCGGCCGCAACCACCGCTACTCACTGTCCGATGCCGTGATGGCGAAGGACAACCACCTCGCGGTGCTGAAACGCTCCGGCCTCGACCTCGCGACCGCACTGCGCGAGGCGCTGTCCCGCCTTCCCCACACGACCCACGTCGTGGTCGAGGTGGATCGTCTCGACCAGATCGAGGCGATGCTCGACGGCGGTGCCCACACCGTGCTGCTCGACAACTTCTCGCTCGACGACCTGCGCGAGGGGGTTGCCCTGATCGGCGACCGCGCCACCGTCGAAGCCTCCGGTGGGGTGAACCTCGACACCGTCGGCGACATCGCCCGCACCGGGGTGGATGTGATCTCGGTCGGCGCTCTGACGCACTCCGCACGAGCCCTCGACCTGGGCCTGGATCTGCGGATCGACTGACCCCGATGTCGCACCCTGGCATGTTGTATCTCGATCACGCCGCGACCTCCCCGGTACGACCGGAGGTGCTCGAGGCGATGGGTCCGTATCTCTCCGGGGTGTACGGCAACCCGTCGAGCCATCACACTGCCGGCGAAGCCGCCGCGGGTGCTCTGGACGATGCCCGCGCACGGGTGGCCCGGATCCTCGGGATGCGCACGGGCGATGTCGTGTTCACCGCAGGGGGCACCGAGGCGAACAATCTCGCGGTGAAGGGCATCGTGCTGGCGGCTCTCGAGGCAGGGCGACGTCATCTGGTGATCTCACCGATCGAGCACGAGTCGATCCTCGAATCCGCCGAATACCTCCGACGCTTCCATGCCGTCGAGGTGACGCTGCTGCCGGTCGACGCGCGCGGGCGGATCGCACCGGACGACCTGACGGCGGCGATCCGCGACGACACAGCGCTGGTGTCGATCGGCCACGCGAACAACGAGATCGGCACGATCCAGGACGCGACGGCACTGGCTTCCGTCACCCGGGCCGCCCGTGTGCCCCTGCATCTGGATGCCGTGCAGTCGGCCGGCTGGCTGGGGCTGCG
>NZ_JAGYWT010000503.1:0-1729 GCF_019279095.1 Microbacterium sp. BF1
CCAGCGCCGTCTCCGGCACGACGCCGGAGGCATCGATGACCAGTTCTGCGGCGACCGACGACCCGTCGCTGAGCGTGACGGCGCCGCTCCCCGCCGTGGCGACCTCGACCCCGAGGCGCACGTCGACACCGCGCGCACGGATCTCGGCGGCGATCGGGGCGGCCATCTCCGCATCGAGAGGAGAGAGCAGGTGGGGACCCCGCTGCACGAGGGTGACCGACGCTCCCCGTGCGACGAGGTTCTCGACCGCTTCCAGGCCCGTGTAGCCACCGCCGACGACCACCACCGGCACTCCGGGGCGTGAGAGCGACGCATCGATCACGTCCGCGTCTTCGACCGTCCGCAGACTGCGGACGGGGACGTCGGAGAGGGGCTCATCCCGCCGCGGGCGCGCACCGGTGGCGAGGATCAGCGTGTCGTAGCGCTGCGTGAAGCGGCGCCCGGTCTCGACGTCCATGACCTCGACCACCTTCTGGGCGGTGTCCACGCGCACCACATCGTGACGCACGCGGACGTCGAGTCGGAAGCGGCTGCGCAGCGACGCGGGCGTCTGCAGGAGCAGCGACTCGCGTTCTGCGATCGCGCCTCCCACGTAATAGGGCAGCCCGCAGTTCGCGTAGGAGACCTCGGGTCCGCGTTCGAAGACCACGATCTGCGCGTGCTCGTCGAGCCGGCGCAGGCGCGCAGCCGCGGACATCCCCCCGGCGACACCGCCGACGATGACGACCGTGAGCGGTTCGGAGGACGTCATCGCTGGAACATCCGCGAGAAGAAGCCGCGCTGCGTCTGCTCCTTCGGGTGCCCGGAACACCACTGCGATGCGGGAACCGTTCGCCGCACAGCGTCGACGTGCTCACCGCACCCCGCCCAGGTCGTCTTGCCACAGGTCTTGCAACGGACTGCTCGGCACATTGTTCTCGACTCCTCACCGATACCCCCACGGGTATCTGGGTCTCACTATACCCCAGGGGGTATAGTGAGAAGTCCAGCCGACACTCAGGGAGCGAACATGTCATCCGCAGACGCCGAGACTCAGCGCAAGATCGTCAATCGACTCAAGCGCGCGCAGGGACAGCTCGGGGCCGTCATCGCCGCCGTCGAAAGCGGAGGCGACTGCCGCGCGGTGGTCACACAGCTCGCCGCCGTCACCTCGGCGCTCGACAAGGCGGGCTTCCAGATCATCGCCTCCGCCATGAAGGAGTGCCTGACCGACCCGGAGGCGGAGGCGGAGGCGGAGACAGCCACCGACACCGGTGGGGTGTCGATGGCCGAACTGGAGAGGCTCTTCCTCTCCCTCGCGTGACCGCGAGCACGGCCGGTCGCGCAGATACTCACGGCCGGCCGCACATCACGGTCAGCTCGCGACGATGAGACCCTTCGTCGCCGTGCGGGCTGCCTCGAAGCGACGCTGCACGTCGGGCCAGTTCACCAGCTCCCAGAACGCCTTGACGTAGTCGGCGCGCACGTTGAGGTAGTCGAGGTAGTACGCGTGCTCCCAGACGTCCAGCTGCAGCAGCGGGGTGACGCCGAGTGGGGCATTGCCCTGCTGGTCGAACAGCTGGAAGATCACGGGGCGCGCTCCGACGCTGTCCCACGCCAGCACGGCCCAGCCCGATCCCTGCACTTCCAGAACATCCTGCTCGGCATCCAGTACCTCGCGCTCGCGATCTTCGTCGTCACCGCGCTCTGGCAGTTCTTCGCCGGCACCGCACCCAATCCGACCCCGTTC
>NZ_JAGYWT010000504.1:0-1725 GCF_019279095.1 Microbacterium sp. BF1
CTCGGTGGAGTTCCGGTTTAACGTATAGCGTTAATGACGGACTTCGTTATAGACTGGTCGCGTGATCAGATCGTTCGGCAACAAGGACACCGAACGGCTGTGGCGTCGTGAACGCGTGCGCTCGATCATTCTGATACACCGAATGGAGGAAAAAGTTCAGAATCCGTCGGTGTATCAGAACGGATGCCGCACGCTCCTGTTCTTCGGAAGGTGCCAGGCGAAGGGCCTCGAAGGGTGAGGCGCGAGGGAGGCGCTGTCGGATCTGGGGATCATGCGCACTGGGGAGCGCGAACACGACACGGACACCATCTACTCGGGGGCATCGCGGCGCACAGCCGTGACGCCCTCAGAGGGCCTCGACGTTGTGGGGACGTCGAGGCCCTCGGGGTGTCCGGGGCGTCAGGCGACCAGCACCGCGTACCCGGCCGCCCGCAGCGACACGAGTGCTTCGGCGTCCGCTCCGGCGTCGGTGATCACGGTCGGGAAGAGGTCGACCCCGCCGACGGCCGTGAACGCCTCGAGACCGAGCTTGCTGGCGTCGGTCACCACGACTGCCCGGCGGGCACGCTCGGCCATCATGCGGTTGACCGCGGCCTCGCGCTCGTCCTGCGTGGTCGCACCGGCGGCGGCATCCATCCCGTTCACACCGATGAAGGCGATGTCGAGCCGCACCCCGCGCAGCAGCTGCTCCACGAACGGACCGACGAGTTCGTAGCTGCGCGAGTGGATGACGCCGCCGGTGACGACGACCTTGATCTCGGGCCGCGTGGCGAGCTGGGCGGCGATGTTCACGGCGTTGGTGACGACGGTGATGCCGCCGTTCGCTGCGAGATCGTCGCGCGCGGCGAGGGCTGCCGCGATGGCCGTGGTGGTCGTGCCACCGGAGAGCCCCACCACCATGCCGGGTGCGACGAGGCCGGCGGCGGTCTGCGCGATGCTCTCCTTCTCGTGCGTGCGCAGGTGGCTCTTGTAGCGGATGGGCAGCTCATAGGCGACGGTCTGCGCCACCGCACCGCCGTGGGTGCGGGTGAGCAGGCGCTGCTCGGCGAGCGTGTCGAGGTCTCGCCGCGTGGTCGCGGACGACGCCTCGAACCGATCGACCAGTTCTTCGACCGTGACCTCGCCCTTCGCGGCCAGCAGGTCGAGGATCGCGTTCAGCCGGGCGGCCCGCTTCATCAGGACACCGGTTCCGCGGGCTGCAATGCGAAGAGTCGGAGCATGCGGGCGGCCTCTTCTGCGAGTGCCTCCCGGGCGGGCGCGAGGTACTTGCGGGAGTCGACCAGACGCTCGTCGGCGTCGAGCTTGTCGCGCACCGCCCGCGTGAAGAAACCGTTCAGGTGGGTGGAGACGTTGATCTTCGTCATCCCGGCGCGCACGGCGTCGGCGATCACGGCATCCGCGACGCCGGACGATCCGTGCAGCACCAGCGGCACCGGGAGTGCTTCGTGCAGGCGCCCGATCAGATCGAGGTCCAGCGACGCCGTGCGATCGGTCATCGCATGCGAGGAGCCGACCGCGACCGCGAGGGCGTCCACTCCCGTGTCGGCCACGAACGCGCGTGCCTCTTCGGGGTCGGTGCGCACACCCGGAGCGTGCGCCCCGTCCTTGCCGCCCACCTCTCCGAGCTCGCCCTCGACGTAGACCCCGGCCTCGTGTGCACGGGCGGCGACCGCCGCCGTGAGCGCAACGTTGTCGTCGTAGGGCAGCGCGCCGCCGTCGAACATG
>NZ_JAGYWT010000505.1:0-1715 GCF_019279095.1 Microbacterium sp. BF1
ACGTCGATGAGCGGGACGCCCGAGGGGATGGCGCGCACCGCGCCGACGACGCCAGTCCTCGCGTCCGCGCGATAGCAGCGTCGCCGCCCGTGCGTCAAGGGACGGCGGACGATAGGAGCGCTCGCCTCGTGCGTGCGTATCGTGGAGGACACGAAGAGTCGCTTCAGCGCTCTGAGTCGGTCGAACCGGCGCGCATTCGGATTCTCTCTCGGGTCTGGGATGCGGCCCGGGGGTCGGTGCGCATGCGCAGCTTCTCACTCGATTTCGCCGGTCCTCCGCGTTCGGGTCGCGGAGGACCGGACAGTCTTCCCCCCGATCGACGGTATGGACGGGAGAATGGACGATATGTCCGCGAGATCCCGCCGGCCGCTGCTCTCCTCCGTGCGCCGCCTGCTGCACACCGATCCCTCGGCGGTCGCGCACACCGAGGCCATGCCGGTCATCGACGAGCGCACGGTTCCCCGGGTGCTCGATCTCGCCACGCGCATCGGAGAATCGATGTTCGCGGTCGGGGCCTCGGCGCACGAGGTCACGCTCGCCATCACCCGGGTGTGCGACGCCTACGGGATGCGGGGCGTGCAGGTCGACGTCACGTACAACTCGATCACGGTGTCGTTCCATCTGAGCGGCGAGGTCTGGCCCGAGACGCTCGTGCGCGTCGTGCGCGTCACCGCCCCCGACCACGCGAAGCTGCAGCGCGTGCAGGCCCTGGTCGCCGACATCGACGGTGGACTCGACCTCGAATCCGCACGCACGACCTTCCGTGCCATTCGACGGATGCCGTTCCGCTACCAGCAGCCCGTCGTCATCGTCGCCAGGGCACTTCTCGCCGTGGGCGTGAGCATCATGCTGGGCGCCTCGCCGATCATCGTCGGCCTCACCTTCGTCGCGGCCCTGTGCGCCGCACTCACGCAGGCCGGTCTCGCCCGACTGCGCGTGCCCCTGTTCTTCAGCCAGATCGCCGGAGGGTTCGTGACGACCGTCGTGGCCGTCGTGGTCTCCGCCCTCGGCACCGCGGGGATAGAGCCGTTCGTCGGCATCCGCCCTTCGATCATCGTCGCCTCGGGAATCGTGCTGATGCTCGCCGGCCTCACCGTGGTCGGTGCGGCACAGGATGCGATCGACGGCTTCGCGTTGACCGCGGGCGGACGCATCCTCGATCTGACCATGCAGACCCTCGGCGTGGTGATCGGCATCCTCGTCGGCCTGGAGCTCGGCGGCGTCCTGGGGTTCACCATGGGCCTGCCCGACGACCCTGCGCCGTTCGGCCCGCTCGTGAACCAGTTCGCAGGGGCGATCATCATCGCGGTGGCCGTGGCCGTGTTCAACGGCGCCGGCCTCCGCATCATCCTGGTCAGTGCGCTGCTCAGCGCCGTCACTCTCGCGGGCTACTCCGCCTCGGTCGCGCTGAACCTGCACCCGGCTGCGGCGAGCGCGATCGGCGCCCTGCTCGCGAGCTTCCTCGGGATGCTGATCGCCCGCAACCTCCACGTGCCCTCGGTCGCGGTGACCACCGCGGCGATCGTGCCCCTCGTTCCCGGTGTCGCCGTGTTCCAGGGACTGCTCGAGATGGTCCACGCCGCCGGCATGGATGCGCTGAACCATGATCAACCTGCCGGCCGGAGTCAGCCGGGCATTAGCGTGGGACACGAGAAGCCTCCGTGTGATCGAGCTGCAGAACTAGACAGCTCCAACTCGACACCGGAGGCTTCTCC
>NZ_JAGYWT010000506.1:0-1714 GCF_019279095.1 Microbacterium sp. BF1
CTCCCCGACCCGCCGGACGCGGTCGTCGCCGGCAACAACCTGATCGGGGTCGGTGCGATCCAGGTGCTGACCGAGCACGGACTCACCCCTCCGGCAGTCGGTGTCGCGGTCATCGGCTCGCTGCCGTTCACGACGCTCTCACCCAGCGCCGTCACGGTGGTCCGCCTGCCGGCACGGCACATGGGTGTGACGGCGGCGCGGATGCTGCTCGAGCGCATCAAGGGCGATCGCCAGCCGGCGAGGACCGTCGTCTTGCGCAACGAGGTGCAGCCCGCGACTCCGCGGAGCTGAGCGGTCTCAGCGAGACCCCCCGGAAGCGCGTCGCCAGATTCGCGACCTCCTTGTCGAGGTCTTCGAGTCCGCGGTCGATCGAGTCGAGCCGTGCATCGAATTTCGCGTCGAGGGCGTCGAACCGCGCCCGGTGCCGTAGCGCACCGATCCCGCGAACCGTGAAGAAGGGGTTTTTCGCACCGATCGTGCAGGAGAGGCCCGACCTCCTTGCGGCTTGAAATCGATTTCGCGTACAGTGGCCACAGGTTTCAGATTCTGTGGCTCGGGTTTCAAGGAGGACGCCATGCGCTGCACCCTCGGGGTGGACATCGGCACATCCAGCAGCAAAGGCGTGCTGGTGGGTGCCGACGGCACGATCATCGCGTCGGCGACCCGTGCGCACGAGGTGAGTCGTCCGCACACCGGGTGGGTCGAGATGGACGGCGACATCTGGTGGCAGGAGTTCGTCGAGCTCGCGCGGGAACTGCTCGAGCGCGTACCGGAGGCCGAGATCGCCGGGGTCGGCGTGAGCGGCATGGGGCCGTGCATCCTGCTCGCCGATGAGGACGACGAGCCCGTGCGTCCGGCCATCCTCTACGGCGTCGACACCCGCGCCACCGCGCAGATCGAGCGGATGACCGCCGATCTCGGCGCGGACGAGATCACCCGGATCGGCGGATCGGCCCTGACCTCGCAGGCAGGAGGCCCCAAGATCGTCTGGATCGCGGACGAGGAGCACGACCCGTGGGCACGGGCCCGTCGTCTGTACATGCCCGCGTCGTGGCTGGCTCGCAGACTCACCGGCGCCTATATGCTCGACCACCAGTCGGCGAGCCAGGTCTCGCCGCTCTACGACATCGAGAACGAACGATGGCACGGGGCCTGGTGGGCGCGATATTCGGAGAATCTCGAGCAGCCCACGCTGGCGTGGGCCGGCGACGTCGCCGGCCAGGTGACGGCCGAGGCGGCGGCGCTCACCCGGATCCCCGTCGGCACCCCGGTGATCACCGGCACGATCGATGCCTGGACCGAGGCCGTCAGCGTCGGCGCCCACGAGCCGGGCGACCTGATGCTGATGTACGGCACGACCATGTTCATGGTCCTCACCGGTGAGGAGACCCTGCGCACGCCGTCGATGTGGACGACGGCCGGTGCCTTCGCCGGCACCCGGAACCTCGCGGGCGGCCTCTCGACCTCGGGGGCGCTGACCGCCTGGCTCAAAGGCCTGACCGGCACCGACTATCCGCAGCTGCTGGCCGAGGCCGCGGAGTCCGGCCCCGGTGCCGAGGGGCTGCTGATGCTGCCGTACTTCGCGGGTGAGCGCACACCGATCCAGGACCCCGATGCCCGCGGCGTGATCGCCGGCCTCACGCTCGAGCACACCAGAGGCGATCTTTACCGGGCGGCCCTCGAGGCCACGGCGCTCGGTGTGCGGCACAACGTC
>NZ_JAGYWT010000507.1:0-1709 GCF_019279095.1 Microbacterium sp. BF1
TTAACCTGAATGAAGAATGAACCGCTCGACGACTGCACTGAAATGTCGTCAAACTCTTCGGGTGTCACGACCGCTGTCGCGTCACCCTCGCTCCACAGACGCAATACAACAAGTGTGGCGACCAGATTGCTTCTCGTCGTGATCTTCGGAGCGTGCGCAGCCGCTCTCGTCAAGATCGCCTTCTTCCCCGACCGCGCGGAGAGCGTCGTCAGCCCCGAGGCCTCTGTCACGGATCCGATCGTCGCAGTGGAGCGCGGGTCGGTGGTGAACGCCCTGAGCCTGAGCGGGAACGTCGCGCGTGACGACGCCTACGCCGTGCGTGGAGAGCTCAACGGCACGGTGCTCGCCGTGCACGTGGGGGAGGGCGCGGCGGTGGCTTCCGGCCAGAAGCTCTACACCGTGCGCCAGGACGACCCGCGCAAGGACATCGACGTGCTCGCGCCCGAGGCCGGCGACGTGTCGGAGCTCGCCATCGTCAAGGGACAGACCACCACGGTCGGGACCGAGACCTACAAGCTCACCCCAGCCCGATACCATCTGCTGGCCACCGTCGACCCCGTGCAGCTGTACCGCCTCGTCAACGCCCCGACCGAGGCGACCGTCACGATCACGGGCGGCCCGGCACCTTTCGCGTGCACCGGCGTCGGGGTGCAGGTGACGGCTGAGGGCACCGCGAGCGTGCGCTGCGCTGTACCCGCGGACCAGACGGTCTTCGCCGGGCTCCCCGCGAAGATGGATCTCGCGCTCGGTCAGGTCGACGATGCGCTCGTGATCCCGGTCACGGCTGTCCAGGGCGGCGCGGGATCCGGCAAGGTGTGGGTCGACGCGGGCGACGGGTCCGACCCCGAGGAGCGGTCCGTGATGCTCGGCGTCAATGACGGCGTCATGGTCGAGGTGACGGAGGGGCTGGCCGAGGAAGACAGCATCCGCCAGTTCGTGCCCGGCTTCGTCGCTCCGGTCGAGGAGTTCTGCTACGAGGTCTCCCCGGGAGTGGAGCAGTGCGACAGCGGGATGAGCTGGTGAGTCTCGTCGCGCTCGACGACGTCTCCAAGAGCGTCCTGCTGGCCGATGACTCGCGCCTGGAGATCCTTCGTGGCATCACGCTCGAAGTGGCTGCGGGAGACCATGTCTCGATCGTGGGACGGTCGGGGTCGGGGAAGTCGACGCTGCTCAACATCCTGGGGATGCTGGATACACCCACATCCGGATCGGTCGCGTTCGAGGGACGCGAGGTGCGCCGGATGCGCTCGGGACGGCTCGACCGTCTGCGCGGCGACAACGTCGGCTTCGTCTTCCAGCAGTTCAACCTGCTCCCCGGGCGCACCGCGATCGACAACGTGATGATGCCGCTCGGCCATGCCAAGGGGCGCATGTTCTGGAATCGTCGTCAGATCGCCGCCGACATGCTCGAGCGGGTCGGCCTCGGGCATCGCGTCGAGCAGATCGCCGATAGACTCTCCGGCGGTGAGCAGCAGCGCGTCGCCATCGCGCGGGCACTCGTGCGCAAGCCCGTGTTGATCCTCGCGGACGAGCCGACCGGCGCTCTCGACATCGACACGGGCGCATCCGTCATGTCCCTCCTCGACGAGGTGGCCACCGAGACGGACGCCGCGCTGGTCACGATCACCCACGACCTCCACGTCGCCGCGCGTGCGCGCCGGCACTACCGGCTCGACGCCGGGCGTCTGGAGACGGTCGATCTCAGCCGC
>NZ_JAGYWT010000508.1:0-1708 GCF_019279095.1 Microbacterium sp. BF1
GCGAGCGACTGGTGATGCCGTACCGGTCGCGGTACGCGGCCACGGTTCGCGCCTGCCGTCGCCACACGGTCCCAATGCGCTGCTCTACTGGCTTCTCTCCGAACGCAAGCGTCCATTCCTCACCCCCGGAGAAGCCTTGATCGAGCACCGCATCAGCTCGCTGCTCGATGAGGTCGCGGCGCTCGGCAAGGGCCATTCGCATATCACCGCTCATGGCGCCAGTCGCTTCGGGAATGAGACCAGCGATCAGGCGCGGTGGCTTGCTGTTTCGACCGGAGCCGGCCGGCCTCTCGGTAGCGCGGGCGAGCCGATGGTGAAGCACCGAGGCGATATCGTCGGCATCCGCGAACTCTCGGGCTGCGATCAATCGGGGCATGAGCGTATCGACGTTGTGGTGGTTCGCTTCTGCCCGGCGGAGTTCGGCGGCGAGCGCGCCGAACGTATCGGATCGGATTGCGTCTTCTGTCTGCTCGTCGGTGAGTCCGGAGTTTCTGAGGAGTGTGGTGAAGCGGTCGTGTTGGGCGGCTTGAGCGATCGTCTCGTACTCGGCCGCGAGCTGCGCGATCGATCCCCATGCTTCTTGTTCTGCGGTGACGGTCTCGTGTGCGGAGAGCTCGGCGCCCACGTGCTGCAGCACCCCGTAGAGGACGGTCCGCGGGGTCGCATCCGGATCATCCGCCGGGTGTGGGGCGGTGTGGTTGTCGTCGGGGCGGTCGGTGGCGACGTAGACGAGGTTTGTGTGCCTGCCGCGGGTCATCGCGACGTACAGGTTCTCCCTCGTGGTGGAGGAGTCGGCGAGGACGTGGGAGGTGTCGGTGGTGATGCCTTGGGCTCTATGTGCGGTGACGGCGTATCCGAGATCAACGTGATCCGTGACATATCCCGCGGGCAGGAGGACGGTTCCTCGGCTCCCGGCGCGGCGTACGGTGAGTGATCCGTCGTCGCGAACGTCGATGATGGTCCATCGGTCGCCGTTGCGTACCCATCCGCGGCCGGCGCGGATGCGTCGGTCGTTTTGGCGGGTGATGATCGTGTCACCGAGGGCCGCGCGGGCGTCGTCATGGAGTGCGACTTCTCGTATGGCGTTTACGGTGCCGTCGAGGATGAGGTCTGCGCGGGCGCGTTGGTTCAGGGCGTGGACGGATTCGTTGGAGTCCGCGATCAATACGGTCGCGGCGCTGGCGAGGGTATCTGCGCGCCAGGCTGTGTAGGCGGCGTCGATCATCGCCTCTGTGCTTCCGCCGGTGATGCGCGAGTGGTCGGCGTAGGTGTCGATCGCTTCGGTGCGTCCGTGGCGGAGATCGAGTGAAGCGGTCTTCTCCCAGTCGTTGACGAAGCGGTGCACGTCGACGAGTTCGGGGGCGTCGTCGCGGTCGTGGACGAGGAGGGAGAATGCGCCACCTGCGGAGACGGATTGCAGTTGTGCCCAGTCACCTACTAGCAGCACCTTCGCGCCCACCTCGACGGCGTGTTCGGTGACGCGATCCAGCGACAGCGTGCCGGCAAGTGATGCTTCGTCGACGATCACGAGTTGTCCTGGACTGAAGGTCGCGCCGGTCTTCTGGTGGTCTTGCCACCACTTTGCAGTGTTCTCCGTCCGGATACCAAGATCATCGGCCAGGACTTGCGCGGCTACTGCGGACGGTGCGAGTCCGACGACGCTGCCCCGCCCGTGCTCGCTTTCCCATGCGGTGCGCAGGGTACGCAT
>NZ_JAGYWT010000509.1:0-1706 GCF_019279095.1 Microbacterium sp. BF1
GATCGATGTCGGGGAGCACGTCCTCATTGTACTCAGGCATATCAGACCTCCCAGGATCATCTGTTGTAAGATGATCTTGCTCCGTGCAAAGCATCATCCTGCGTCGGGCCGCAGGGTTCCTCCCGTGATGCACGGTCAGCGACCACATAGTCACCGGCGAGGAGACCACCGCGCAGATCGCGAGAGCCCGCCTGCCGTGGTACGCCGCGAGCGTGTAGAGGCCGGCGGCCTCCATCTCGACGCCCAGGATGCCGTGCTGCACGAACGGCTCCGTGAGCTCGGGGCGCGTGCTGTAGAACTGGTCGCTCGAGAACAGCTGACCCACGTGCACGGCCGATTCCAGGGGCTCGGTCTCACTCGCCTCGACCGCGGCGCGCAGCAGCGAGAAGTCGGCGACGGGTGCGAAGTCGAGGCCCTGGAAGCGCACCCGGTTGATGCCGGAGTCCGTGCTGGCGCCGTTCGCGATGATGATGTCGCGGATCTTCACCTTCTCGGTCAGTGCGCCGCACGAGCCGACGCGAACGATCGTCTGCACCCCGTAGGCGTCGAACAGCTCGTTCGCGTAGATCGCCATCGACGGCTGCCCCATGCCGGAGCCCTGCACCGAGACGCGGTGCCCCTCCCAGGTGCCGGTGAAGCCCAGCATGCCCCGCGTCTGGGAGTACAGCTCGGCATCGTCGAGGAAGGTCTCGGCGATCCACTTCGCCCGCAGCGGGTCGCCGGGGAACAGGACGATGGGGGCGATCTGACCGGGTTCTGCGGCGATGTGGGTGCTCATGGCGTCAGCGTAGTCAGCCTCATCCCGGTGCACCCGCGAGCCCGAGCGCGGTGATGAGCTCGTAGGCGGCCGAACGGGCCTGCACGATGACGGTCCCCACCTGCACCCCCTTCGCCGACACCGACAGGAGCAGCTGACCGTAGGGGGCGAGGATGAAGCTGAGCAGCGACAGCTGACTCTGCCCGATCGACACCGAGACCACGGCGGAAAGGCTCGGTTCCGTTCCCTGCGAGATGATCTCGGCCTCGGCCCTGGCGACGGCGAACAGCGAGCCGTTCATGGCGGCCAGGCGGTCGCCGGTCTCCCCGAGGGTGCCGACCGATGCGATGTGCAGGCCGTCGGCGGTCGAGAGGACCGCCGTCGTCAGCTCGGGGAATCGCTCCTCGAGGTGACGCAGCCGGGTGAGCGCCGCCTGGCTCACCACGCCGGACCAGAGCGCCCAGTTCGCGGCGAGGTCCGGATGCATGAGCACGGCGTCCTGCGCCGATGCCGGTTCTGTCGTCGGAGCGGGGCCATCCGCTCGAGTGGAGGCGTTCATGACTCCTCTTCCGGGAGGTCCAGTGCCGCGCAGGCCGCCCGCATGACGCTCTCGCGGTCGCGGGCGTCCGTCGCGAGAACTCGCGTGGGCGGTATCCCGTATCGCTCCAGGCTCTCGGTGAGCGCGGCGCGCACGGTGTCGATCGCGTCGTCGGTGCAACGGGTCACGGCGATCGCCAGCCGATGGTGGTCGCCGGTGAAGCGCGGCAGCCAGTCGTCGGCGTCGTCGGCGATGCTCTCGCTGTCGGCGCGCAACCACAGCATTTGTCGTTCGTCCGGCGGTTCTCCCCACCGTCTGGTGATCGGATCGCGCATTGAATGACTTAACTCCTTAACGGTGTTAACAGCTGTGGATACTGTGGATAAGTCGGTGGATAGCAAGAGCGAGTAG
>NZ_JAGYWT010000051.1:0-9315 GCF_019279095.1 Microbacterium sp. BF1
AGCGGCCGAGTGCGACCGCACCCGCCGTCGAGGGTGAGCCGAAGACGATGTCACGGGTTGTGCGGGCCGTCCCACCCTCCACGACGATGGAGCCATCGGCGACCAGGCCCTCATGTTGGGCACGGTAGCTCGCGTACGCCTTCTGGGTACTGCGCGCGTTACCCACGCCGTGCCACGTCGGGACAACGACGGACCCGTTGAGCATGATGAACTCGCCGTCGACTTGCTGCGCGCGAGCGTCAACGGTCCTATTCTTGTTTGTCAGCGTGAACACCGGTGACTCCGAGGTTGGCGAGGCTACGGTTTGCGGCCTCGCGGCGCGCACCCGGATGACGTTGACGCCAAGCACAGGGAGCACAATCTGCAGTTCGCCGAGGAAGTACTCCATGTCCGACACATCAGCTTCGGGCAGACGGGGCCTCGGCGGTGCCGTGCCGTTCTCCAGCGTGACGCGACCGGCCTGCTGGGCGAGTTCGATCAGTCGCGACTCCAGGTAGCGCACGTGCGACTTCGTCAGGTTCGTATCCTTCGAGGTGATGAGCACCACCTGGTTCCAGAACGGCTTGTCCTTGGCGTGAGTACGGAGCCGCGTCGCCACAACATCGGCCTCTCCGACATAGCAACGGGTATCGCCGACCGCATCCTCATCCTCGCCAAGCAACAGGTATGCACCGGTGCGTTCAGCCTCCTCGCGTCGTAGGAGTTCCGCCAGGTCCGAGCGGCGTGCAGAGAGCACACTACCCGTCCAGTTCGTGATCTCTGCCGTCGTCAAACCACCAGGTGTGCCGTCTACGAGAAAGAGCTTGACCTGCTTGCCGTTCATGCCTCAATCCTCCCCTCGACGACTGACATCTCTGACGAGGAGCCTGTGAGGCGTCCCGAGAAGGCTGCTGCCAGGAGAGAGCGGCGGAGCGCGGCCGACCGACGACGTTGAGCACGCACATCGCGGGACAACGCACTCGCCGCGTCCGCTATCTCGTTCAGAGCGATCACTGCCTCGATCTGGCTCCCCAGCTCCGGACACGGCACGCAAGTCTCCGCGACAGCGCGTTGGTCGATCTTCGGCATGGAGCCGGCCAAGCCCTTCGCTTTGGCTCGAAGCTGCCTATGTGTTCTCTCACTCCGGAGCGCCGCAACAAGGTATTCACCCCTGATGCGTGTCTCGTCTGGACGCAGTCGTATCAGGAGATCGGGGAAGATCGCCCATTTGCGGTCCCCCTCATAGCGAGCAGAGGTGCCGACGAGCTCAGGAGTGTTTGCCCGTTGCACAAAGATGTCACCCGGTTCGAGCCATAGCCCATCCGCAACGGACGGAGGCGTCACAGTCTCTTTGGTGAACTCGTCAGTAAAGCTGTTCTGCGTGACAGCAGTAAGAGTGAGTGTGCGAGTGCCTCGCTCCTGACCCTTGACGGCGCGATCAGAGCGCCCGTTGCGCATTCCCTCGCGAAGTAGCTCTCGGATCGGTCTCATCGGAGGGTTACCTCTCCACAAGACCTCATCGATCACGGTGGCCCGCCATGCCTGGATATGACGCTCACCATCGGCAAGATACTTGTCGGCGGCGTCGAGGCGGGAGAGCTGGTCTTCGAGGATCGCGAGGATCCGGCGCTGCTCCTCCAACGGTGGCAGCGGAACGGGCAGCTCCACAAACCTGCCGTGAGTAAGGTTCAGGCCACTATCCGAGATCCCGGTCTTCATCTCATCGATACGCGTCTGCGCCTCATCGCTGAGCAAGTAGAGTTCGAGGAACCGCGAGTCGATGCGCTGATTAGGGCGAAGTCGGTACATCTTTCCCGACATCATCAGATTCTTCGGCGTCGAACGTACGAGCGCTGGCACCCCACAGCGAGACCGTGGGCCCGCGCAAGTAATGAGCAAGTCTCCAGGCTGCACTTCAATCTGCGGCCTCGGCACGAGAGAACCCGGCAACTCCTTGTTGTGAGTAGGTTCAAAGCGCCCGGGCTGGATGGCAGTTGTCTTCAGTACACCCCATCGACCTTCACCAGCCGGATACGTGTGGCACTTCGGACTCCACCCCTGCTGGACGACCTTCTTGTTCGACTGCCGGAGGAGGATTTCTCCGAGCGTCACCCACTCCCACGTCACGCGGAAAGCTCCCGATTCAGTTCTTCGATGAGGTCGCCTGCGTTGTCTCCGAGGTCGCGGAGGGCGCCGTCGATACCGCCTCGCTCGTCGAAGGGGGCGTTGTCGAGGTCCTCGGCGTCGATGCCCGCTGAGGACGCGATGATCCGCATCATCCTGTCAAGCCACCACCGCTGAGTCTCGGTGAACGTGGCTCCTGCCTGTTCCTGGCGGTGCAACCAGTTCGCGTAGCGATCCTCTACTCGATCGGAGTACGGCACGAGTGCGTCGTCCACTCCGGCCTCAAGCCGCAGCAGGGAGATCAGGTCGGTTGCCGCGTGCCGATTGCGGGTCTCGGCGTGGCCTTCGTATTCGACACCGATGGAGAGGTAGGAGTTCCAGATGATGTCGACGGTCCAGTTGTGCGGAGGACGTGCGATCCGGTCAGCGAGTTCCTGGATTTGGTCGAAGCGGATGCCCCGCCCCTTCGCCTCGAACATCAGTTCGATCGCGCTGATCTCGTTGCGGTGCTCGGCGAGGTACTCCCGCCACGACTCGATCGTGTGCTTCGCCTTGTCGGGGTCCACGACACCATACGCTTCGAGCACCTCGTCGCGGCTGACTTCGTCGATCACCTGATCCTTGGCGCGGCGCAGCTCGATGATCCTGGTGCGCAGCTCTGGGTTGGCGGCCAACGGTTCGACGGCCGTGTCGAGAAGGTCTTGCACCACGTCAGCGGGATCGCGATCCGGTTCCGCAGCACAGGCAACAGCCTGGGTCTCGGGATCGACCGCGTCTACGAGCGCTTGCACGATCTGGTGCATCGTCGTTTGTGCATCATGCAGCGCCGCGACGTCGTCGAGTTCGTCGCGCTCGGCGGGAGTGAGCTGTCGATCAAGAGCAGCCAGTCGGCTGGCCAGAGTGGCCACCTCATCTTCGGTGAGGGTGAGCGCCGCTGCTTTGTCGAGCAGCTTCTTCAGGCTGATCGATTTCTCGCGGTTGAGGGGAGGTTCGACGAAGTCGTGCTCGGTCACACCGATGGCGTCCACGATCACGAATCGTGTCTTCGCGTCGGCGTCGTCGGTCACCGCCTTGAGGTCGGCCGGTGCGATGGTTCGGGCACCGCGGCCCTTCATCTGCTCGTAGTACTGGCCGCTGCGCACGTCGCGCATGAACATGACGCATTCCAACGGCTTGACGTCGGTGCCGGTGGCGATCATGTCGACGGTCACCGCGATGCGCATGGCAGGGCTGGTGCGGAACGCCTTCAGATGCCCCTTCGGGTCTTTCGCGGAGTAGGTGATCTTCGCAGCGAAGTCGTTTCCCTTGCCGAACACTTCGCGCACGGTCTGCACGATCTCCTCGGCGTGGTTGTCGTCCTTGGCGAAGATCAGCGTCTTCGGCACGGTGTGACGTCCAGGAAAGATCTCGGTAAAGAGCCGATCGCGGAAGGTCTCCAGCACGAGTCGGATCTGGTGCTTCGACGTCACCGCCCGGTCCAGCTGGCCGGGTGTATAGTCGAGATCGGTGTCGAGCCGGATCAGCTTCTGCTCGCGGGTGCTCCGATCGACTGTCGGAACGTAGGTGCCAGCCTCGATCGTGGAACCGTTCGCGGTGATCTCGGTCTTGATACGGAAGATGTCGAAGTCAACATTCACGCCGTCGGCAACCGACTGTGGATAGGTGTATTCCGAGACCAGGTTCTGCTGGAAGAAGCCGAAGGTCTGCTTCCCCGGTGTGGCCGTGAGCCCGACGATGTGCGCGTCGAAGTATTCGAGCACCCCGCGCCAGACGCCGTAGATCGAACGGTGCGCTTCATCGACAATCACGAGGTCGAAGGTCTCTGGCGGGAGCTCGGGGTTGTAGCTAACCGTCACGGGTTCGCCGGGACGAAACTCATCCAGGCCCGGGTCGTCACCTTCGGGCACGTCTTCGTTCTTGATCGCCTTGAACACACGTTGGATCGTCGAGATCGCGACCTTCGTGGAATCCGGCATCCCGCCCCTGGCGAGCTTCGTCACGTTGTACAGCTCGGTGAAGCGGCGACCATCGTCGGGCGTGCGGTAGTTCTGGAACTCGCCCATCGTCTGATCCGCGAGGTTGTTGCGATCCACGAGGAAGAGGATGCGCTTGAAACCACCCCACTTGAGCAGCCGATACGCCTCCGTGACGGCAGTGTACGTCTTGCCCGCGCCTGTAGCCATCTGCACCAGCGAACGCCCAAAGCGCTGCTCGACGAGGCTCTGCTCAAGGCCCTTGATCGCGTCGACCTGCGCCGGACGCAGTGGCGCGTGGTCCAGGGCAGGCAAGGTGCGCACCTTGCCCCGCCAGGTCGGAGCCTCATCGGGATTCCCCGTTGCAGCACGGACTGTCGCGGCAAGGGTTTCGGGCCTGGGAAGCGCGAAGATGCGACGGGCACGGGGTGCTGGGTCAAACCCGTTCGTGAAATGGGTCTCGGTGCCCGACGCCTCGAAGACGAAGGGCAGGCGCCCCTCAGGGTCGAGTGTCTTGCGCCGCACCTCCTCCGGGAGTCCGGTGGCGTACATCGCTGACTGCCACTCGACGCCAGAGAGCGGCGTACCCATCGGCTTCGCTTCGATCACACCGACGACCGCTTTGTCGACATACAGCAGATAGTCGACGCGCCCATGGCCGGGCTTCATGATGACCTCGCGGACGGCGATGCCCCGCTGCGGCACGAAGAGGTTGAGCGCGTTGCGATCCTGCACCGCCCACCCCGACGCAACCAGCTGGCGGTCGATCAGCACCCGCGCGCGCTGCTCCGCCGCCAGGCGCTCATCATCACTTTCAGCCATCACACAGATTCTATCTGGGCCACCGGCCCCGATGCTGGAGAGCCAGGTATATGGTCTCCGCGACACCTGCCAATCACGCCTCACGCGTCTTGCAGATCAAGGTCCATACTAGTCTGTACGTAATTGGTGACCTGCCGGCTGGGCCGCGAGGCGAGGAGTGGGCGATTGTGGAGATGCGGCGTGGGCCGGGGCGTCCGGCGTATGGCTCGAAGCAGAAGCTCGTCGCTGCTGCGTGCGCGCTCCTGGCGGAGCGTGGGTTCGAGGCGACGAGCCCGCAGATGTTCCAGCAACGCTCCGGGGTGGGTCACGGGAGCATGTATCATCACTTCCCCGGGAAGGGAAAAGAGGGGCTTGCGCTGGACGCGATCAGTCACATGCGTGCGAGCACGATCGCGTTCCTCGACGGCAGCCCTACGCCCGAAGGCTCCGAGGTTGAAGAAGTACGGGCCAGCATCGTGACGGCGCTGGATCGACTGTTCGCGCGCAAGGAAGGACAAGCCCTGGTCAGGCTCCTCGCCGACGCGGTCGCCGGAGCTCTCCCGTCGCTGGCGACCGCGACCCAGGACTGGTGTGACGACATCCGTGCCGTGATCGTCGTGCGACTGCGTGCCGACGAACCAGACGCCGACCTCGACATCGCAGACGCGGCAGCACGGTTCCTCGCGCCGGAGTTCGCCGCCCTCGCGGAGGAACTGCTTACCGCGGCTCTCGGCCGGGGCTTGCTCCATCTAGCGAAGTTCGCTCTGCCCGAGACGGCCGAAGAGCGGTAGTCTGGTCTCATCACAATTCCATACGTACTAGTCCGGTCTTTGATCTGCAAGAGGCGTGCCTTCTCGAACAGGGTCGGTGCGACGGGCAGTAATCCGGTTCGGCGGCCCGCGTTCTGGGAGGTGCTGCGCACCTACCTGTCATGAGGACTGAGGATCGGCATCTGCGGCTTCGGGTGACGCGACGTGACGAGCCTGATCTCGGCAAGCTCATCGAGTGGGTGCTGAACATCGCTGAGACCCGGCACCGTGCCTGGCTCGACGGCGAACTGCACCCCTACGGGCTCCCCGTCCCGGAGAGCCTCCGTCAGATCGCGAACCCGGAACACGGTCCCGCAAGATTTGCGGGACCGTCAAACAGCATCGATGAGTCAGAGACGTGACCCACGGGAAGGAGGCTCATCATGGGCACCACAGTCGACACCCAGCCGCCCAAGCAGGCCACCGAGATGCCAAGGCTGTTGGCCGTGTCCTACCTGCGGGTCTCCACACGGGAGCAAGCCGAACGCGGCGGCACCGAGGAGGGGTTCTCGATCCCGGCCCAGCGGGAGGCCAACCAGCGGAAGGCCGACGAACTCGGGGCGCGGGTCGTGCGGGAGTTCGTGGACGCGGGTGAGTCTGCCAGGTCGGCGGATCGTGACGGGTTGCAGGACATGCTCGCGTTCATCGCCGCGACGCGGGTGCAGTTCTGCATCGTGCACAAGCTCGACCGGCTCGCCCGCAACCGCGCCGACGACGTCGCCATCCATCAAGCCCTGCTTGCCGCTGGGGTCACGCTCGTGTCGGCCACGGAGTCCATCGATCAGACACCTTCGGGGATGCTCGTGCACGGCATCATGTCGTCGATTGCGGAGTTCTACTCACGGAACCTCGCTACCGAAGTCACCAAAGGGCTGACGCAGAAGCTCGCCCAGGGCGGCACGCCGATGCGTGCCCCGGTCGGCTATCTCAACGTCCGCCGCACCGACGACCAAGGCCGGGAGGTCAGAACTGTGGAGGTTGACCCTGAGCGTGCTCCGCTGATCCGGTGGGCCTTCGAGACCTACGCCGAAGGTGAGACTTCTGTGGCTGCGCTCCTGCGGGACCTCACCGCTCGCGGCCTGACTACGGTGCCCTCGCCGAAGCGGCCGTCGAAGCCTCTCGGCAAAGCGACGCTCTACTCGCTACTGACGAACCCGTACTACGCAGGCGTGATCCGCTACAAGGGCGCGCTGCATCCCGGCGCGCATGAGCCGTTGATCGAGCCCGTCCTGTTCGACCAGGTGCAATCGCTGTTGAAGGCGCGCAACGCGCAGGCGACGCGGCACGTGCAGCACGCGCACCACCTGAAAGGGCTGCTGCACTGCGGAAGTTGCGGGGCTCGGATGCTGCTGGACTTCGCCACCAACCCGAGGGGCACGACCTATGCGTACTTCGTCTGCTCGGGTCGAGCCGCGAAGAAGACGAGTTGCACTCGGCGCGCGGTTCCCGTGCAGGTTGCGGAACGGCTGGTCGAGGACTCATACGCCTCGATCACGATCAGCGAAGACGACTATCGGCACCTCGCCGCCGAGGTCGACGCTGCCTTCGACAAGCGCAGTGTCGGGCGGGATCAGGAGTTCGCCGACCTCACCGCGAACCGGGCACGTCTGGAGGCCGAGAGCGACAAGCTGCTGGGCGCGCACTTCGCCGACGCCATCGACCTCCCGACGCTCAAGCGGCACCAAGACCGCATCCGGACCGGCCTGGCCGACATCGAGCAGCGCCTCGCCCAGCAGGACGAACAACACACCGGTGGGCGCGCGTTCCTCCACGACAGCCTGAGGCTGCTGACCGACGCGCACCGCGCCTACGCGCGCTCTGACGACGGCAGCAGGAGGCTCGCGAACCAAGCGTTCTACACGCGGCTGGAGATCACCGAAGACGAGCAGCTACGTCCACGCCTCGCAGAGCCATTCGCAACGATCGTCCGCGAGGCGACCAGAGGCAAGGATGCCGAACGGGAACACTCAACATCTTCCGATGTCGCGTGTTCCCGTAAGACACTTTGGGTGGGCGATACCGGACTCGAACCGATGACCTCTTCCGTGTGAAGGAAGCGCGCTACCAACTGCGCCAATCGCCCATACCCGCGGGGTACGTCAACCGATACTACCGGACGCTCAGAGGCCCTGTGGACCACTCGGCGAGACACGCGCGAGATTCGCTGCCGGTTTGGCGGAGTGCGGATCTTCGGCTAATGTTTCATGAGTGCCCGGGACAACCGGGAACGAAATGCGGATGTAGCGCAGTTGGTAGCGCACAACCTTGCCAAGGTTGGGGTCGCGAGTTCGAGTCTCGTCATCCGCTCGAGTGCAGGAGATCTTCTTCGGAAGATCTTCCGCACGTGGGGTCAATCCACACGGTGGCGTGGCCGAGCGGCTAGGCACCGGCCTGCAAAGCCGTTTACACGGGTTCGAATCCCGTCGCCACCTCACGGGAAAACTGAATAGCCCCAACGGGCGCGATTGGCGCAGCGGTAGCGCGCTTCCCTGACACGGAAGAGGTCACTGGTTCGATCCCAGTATCGCGCACACTTTAATTCCCAGATCAGCCCCGGTTTTCCGGGGCTTTTCTATTTCCACTACCGCGGCGCTACCAGTTGGTTCCAGTTTCCGACTAGGTACACCGCGCTGGACGGTGCCGCTATCGTTGGGCTCATGGGATACAAGCTTGAGGGTGGTCCGCGGCACGGCGAATATGCCGACGAGGTTCCGGAGGGTTACATCGACCTCGGGATTCATGCAGGCGTCGTGAGTCGCGAAGGGGAGTCGCCCGTGCCTCGCGCTGTCTGGAAGGCTGATCGCGAGAAGGCCGAAGAGATCATCAAAGAGCAGGGTTACCGGCCTGGCGGCGATCTCTGAGTCGGTCGCTGCGAGCTGACGATATTGTCAGGGAATGCTCGCGTTCTTCGGTGCACTGATCCCTGTCCTCGCGTCGTTGTACGTCGGAATCGGCACTCTCGTCGATCTCTCCTCGCAGTCGCATAGAGCGCGAGCAGCGCGTCGAGTCTGGGCTCAGTACGAGGCAGGGGTGGCGGCGGTCGAAGATGGCGACCCCCGAGTGCAGGAGAAATTCAAGGAACTCACCGAGCGACGCATGCACCTACTCGAAGCGAACGGCTTGGATCCATGGCTCGGTACGGTGAAAGCTCTGAATGAGAGCGTCATGCCCGCCGCTCCCTCGATGAAGGAGTTCCATCGACAGTGGGTGTTGATCTTCGGAGCGGTCGCGGGCGTGATCCTGGTCGGCATCGAGGTCGGTCTGATCGCTCTCGCGTAACAGACGCCCTTCGCCCGCGCTACCAGCGAGCTGTACGCAGCCTCGCAGGCCGCGTGGCACAGATGCATCACGGCCCCGGATGAGGGGAGGTCTCCGGGGCCGTGAGGTCTTGGGTGGATCGAGTGCTACGCGGCGCGCCCGATCAGTGCTTCCGCGGCCGCTCGAAGCTCTCCGAGATCGAGATGAGCCCACGGCTCGCGGTTCGGCGCGGTGCCCGAGGGGAGCGCCGCCCAGCCGATCAGGCCGTCGATGTTCTCCAGCGACCGCAGGTGCGACGGCACCCCGAGGAACGACCGCACGCTGAACGTCATGGCGGAGATGCCGACGCCATGCGCCTGGTCGATCGCGAG
>NZ_JAGYWT010000510.1:0-1701 GCF_019279095.1 Microbacterium sp. BF1
TGCTGCAGAACCCGGAAGATGCCGAGCTCTACGAACGCGCGAAGCACGCTGCTGTCGATGCCTCGCGAATGGGCGAGGAGTCATACAACGCGGGCAAGACCGCAGTGATCCAGCTCCTCGTCGATCGGCTGGCAGGTCATCCGACCGTTCGGGGTCGACCCCGCCACCGGACACGGATTCATCTCCAGCCAGCGGATGGGTCTCGAGGTCTTCCGGAGCATCCCGGTCGACGCGCCGCTGGTGGTCGCGATCGCCAACTGGCAGTACTCCCATCACGTGCTCGCCGGCCTTCGCACCCACGAGGGGCCGATCCTCACGGTCGCGAACTTCGCCGGCGACTGGCCCGGCCTCGTCGGGCTGCTCGGCCTGAACGCGGGCCTGACCAAGATGGACAAGCCCTACGCCACCACCTGGTCGGTCGACTTCACCGACGAATGGTTCCGCGACGGCATCAGGGAGTGGACCGAGACCGGAGCCATCGCGCACGACGCCTCGCACGTGCGCCCGCTCCCCGTGCTCCCGGACAGCCCCGAGAAGCAGCTGGGTGAGGCGCTCGCGGCGGAGCTGCTCGCCGAGAAGGCCATCATCGGCGTCTTCGACGAGGGTTGCATGGGCATGTACAACGCGATCTTCGACGACGAGTTGCTCAACCAGACCGGCATCTACAAGGAGCGCCTGTCGCAGTCGGCGCTGTACGCCGAGATGCTGAACGTCTCCGAGGACGAGGCGGATGCCGCCTACGACTGGCTGATCGAGGCGGGCATGACCTTCCGGTACGGCGAGGACGCCGCCACCGAGCTCACGCGCGAGCAGGTGCAGTGGCAGTTGAAGATGTACATCGCCGCGCTCCGCATCGCCGACGACTTCGGGCTCGACGCGGTCGGCATCCAATATCAGCAGGGGCTGAAGGACCTGGTGCCGGCATCCGACCTGGCCGAGGGCATCCTGAACTCCACCGAACGCCCGCCGGTGACCTCGCGCGACGGCTCGCGCGTGCTGCACGAGGGCCGCGCCTTCCCGCACTTCAACGAAGCCGACGAGGGCGTCGCGGTCGACGCGCTCGTCACCGACCGGGTATGGCGCGCGATGGGTCTCGTGCCCGACAACACCCTGCACGACGTGCGCTGGGGCGAGGACTACGACGGTCGGTTCGTCTGGGTCTATGAGATCTCCGGCTCGGTGCCCGCCTCGCACCTGGGCGGGTGGCAGAAAGCCGAGGGCTGGCGTCAGGGCCACGTGTTCTTCCCTGCGGGCGGTGCCACGATCAACGGTGTCTCGAAGCCCGGCGAGATCGTGCTGTCGCGCGTCTTCATCGCCGAGGGCATCCTGCAGGCCGACATCTTCCGGGCCTCGGTCGTGGAGCTGCCGGAGGAGGAGACGCAGCGCCGCAAGGACGCCACCAACCCGGAATGGCCGATCGCCCACGTGGTGCTGCACGGCATCTCGCGCGACCAGTTCATGGCCCGCCACAAGGCCAACCATGCGCAGCTGGTCTACGCCCCGGATGCGGAGACGGCGGACAAGGCCCTGATCGCGAAGGCCGCGATGTTCGCCGGGATGGGCATCAAGGTCATCGCGCCGCATCCGGTCAGGCATTCCTGCTCCAGGGTGGCGACTGTGCCGAGACCTTCGCAGGGGCGACCGCCGAACAGATCCGCAACCGCATCAAGACGGTGCTGCAGATGGCCGTCGTGCTGACCT
>NZ_JAGYWT010000511.1:0-1700 GCF_019279095.1 Microbacterium sp. BF1
CCGACCCGTCGGCCTTCGCGGGGCGCCGTCGACGAGCGGCTCCAGGGTCTCCGTCGCCCCCGAGACGTGCAGATCGGGACGTCGGACCTCGACCCCATGCCGCCGCGCATCCGCGGTGAGGGTCGCTGCGGAGTAGAAGCCCATCGGCTGTGAGCGCAGGAGGCCGGCGAGGAACGCTGCGGGGTAGTGCAGCTTCACCCAGGAGCTGGCGTAGACGAGGAGAGCGAACGACAGGGAGTGCGATTCGGCGAATCCGAAATTGGAGAACGCCTGGATCTGCGCGTAGATGCGATCGGCGGCCTCATCCACCAGGCCGCGCCTGGCCATCCCCGCGTACAGCTTGTCCCTGACTTTCTCGATCTTCTCCAGGCCGCGTTTGGATCCCATGGCACGACGCAGCAGGTCGGCCTCATCGGCCGTGCAATCGCCGATCGCCGTCGCCATCTGGATGAGCTGCTCCTGGAAGATCGGAATGCCCAGCGTGCGCTTGAGGATGTCCTCCAGATCGCTGTGCGGGTAGGGGATCGCGAACTCCACCGGCGCCTCGCCGCGAGTCGCCCGTTCCCGGTTCTCCTCGTCGATGCGATCCTTGGCCATCTTCCGCCGCACGAACGGATGCACCGCGCCGCCCTGGATGGGGCCGGGGCGGATGAGGGCGATCTGGATGGCGAGGTCGTAGAAGGCCCGGGGCTGCAGGCGGGGGAGCAGCCCGATCTGCGCGCGCGACTCCACCTGGAAGACCCCGATCGAATCCGCACGGCAGAGCATGTCGTAGACCGCCGGCTCCTCCTTGGGGATGGTCTCGAGCGTCCACTCCTCGCCCGTGCTCTCCCGGATCAGATCGAAGCAGTGCTGAAGGGCGGCGAGCATCCCGAGCCCCAGCAGATCGAACTTCACCAGGCCCATGAAGGCCGAGTCGTCCTTGTCCCACTGGATGACCGTGCGGTTCTCCATACGGGCGTGCTCCACAGGCACGACCTCGCCGACGGGACGGGCGGTGAGCACCATGCCGCCGGAGTGGATGCCGAGATGCCGGGGGGCCTTCAACAGTTCACCGGCATAGGCGAGCACCTTCTCGGGGATGTCGTGCCCCTCGACGGGTTCCAGTCCGGCGCCCCAGCCATCGACCTGACGGGACCAGGCGTCCTGCTGACCGGGGGAGTGGCCGAGCGCTCTTGCCATGTCGCGCACCGCGTTCTTCGGACGGTACTGGATGACGTTGGCTACCTGGGCCGCACGTTCCCTGCCGTACTCGGCATACACCCACTGGATGATCTCCTCGCGGCGATCGGAGTCGAAGTCGACGTCGATGTCGGGCTCCTCGGTCCGCGTGGTCGCGAGGAACCTCTCGAACGGCAGGCGGTAGAGGATCGGGTCGACCGCGGTGATCCCCAGCAGGTAGCAGACCGCGCTCGCCGCAGCTGACCCCCGCCCCTGGCAGAGGATGCCGCGTCTGCGCGCCTCGGTGACGATGCCGTGCACGATGAGGAAGTACCCGGGGAAATCCTTCTCCTCGATCACGTCGAGCTCGCGGGCGATCCGGTGGCGACCGTCGTCGTCCAGTCGCGGGTACTTCGACGGCACGGCCTCCCAGACCAGGTGGCGCAGCCACGTCATCGGTGTGTGCCCCGCCGGCACCTTCTGCTGAGGCAGTGCCGGTCGCGCCAGGCGCAGGGGGAAGGCGGACGCCGCGGCCAGCT
>NZ_JAGYWT010000512.1:0-1699 GCF_019279095.1 Microbacterium sp. BF1
GCCCCGCCGATGAGCGACTCGACGGCGGCGACGGCGAGAGCGGCGTTGTGCCCCTGGTGCGCGCCGTAGAGCGGGAGGTACTCCTCGGCGTACTCCCCCGCCAGGCCGCGGATCGTGAGCAGCTGCCCACCGACCGCGAGCTTCTGCTCGGTGAGACCGAACTCCTCGCCCTCGAAGGCGATGGTCGCGTTGCGCTCCGCCGCCACCCGACGCAGCACCTCGGCCGCCTCTACGGGCTGCTGGGCCGACACCACGGCCGCGCCCTCCTTGATGATGCCGGCCTTGACCTCGGCGATCTCGGCGATCGTGCTGCCGAGACGGTCGGCGTGGTCGATGTCGATCGGGGCGAACACCGCCACGTCACCATCGGCCGTGTTCGTGGAATCCCACTCGCCGCCCATGCCGACCTCGAGCACCAGCACGTCGATCGGCGCGTCGGCCACTGCGACGAACGCCAGCACGGTCAGCAGCTCGAAGAACGTCAGCGGAGCGTCGCCGGCTGCCTCGAGCTCGGCGTCGACGATGTCGACGAACGGCTCGATCTCGTCCCACGCGTCCGCCACCGCCTCGTCGGCGATCGGCTCGCCGTCGATCATGATGCGCTCGGTGAAGCGCTCCAGGTGGGGACTCGTGAACAATCCGGTGCGCAGATCGTGCGCCCGCAACAGGCTCTCGATCATCCGCGCGGTCGACGTCTTGCCGTTCGTGCCCGTGATGTGCACAACGCGGTAGGTGCGCTGCGGGTCGTCGAGGAAGGCGAGGATGCGGGCGGTGCGCTCCTTGCGGGGCTGCACCCAGCGCTCTCCCGCGCGGCTCAGAAGGGCTTCGTAGACGGCATCGGCCCGGTCGGCGGCGCTCATGCTGCTGCTCCCCTCCTGGTGACGGCGATCGTGAAGTCACCGGCGTTCGCATAGGTACCGGCGGGGATGACGACGGAGAACTCGGGCGTCACTGCCGCGGCGGCGGCGAGCACCGTCCCGTGTCCGAAGATCGAGTCGCCCTGCGCGTCGATCACGAAATACTCCTCGGCCAGGGTCTCCGCCGCGATCCCGGCGAGGTCGAAGGCGGAGACGACAGCCGCGGTGTCCACGTCGTCCTGGAATCGGAGCACCAGCTGGATGCGATCGCTGACGTCGAAGTCGGCGTTCTTGCGGGTCTCCTGCACGGCGCGGATCACATCCCGGGCGAGCCCCTCAGCTTCCAGCTCCGGGGTCGTCGTCGTGTCGAGCAGCACGAAGCCGCCGGTGGGGACGATGGCGAGAGCCTCTCCCTCCGGGCGGCCCGTGGTCTCGAGCACGAGCTCGTACTCCGAGGGTTCGAGCACGATGCCGCCCGCGGTCACGACACCGGACACCTCGCTCCAGTCGCCCGAACGCGCAGCCTGGATCGCCTTCTGCACGTCCTTGCCCAGACGCGGCCCCGCCGCGCGGGCGTTGACGCTGAGGCGGTGGGCGATGCCGTACTCCGTCGCCGTGTCATCGGCGAGCGGGACGAGCTCCACCGACTTCACGTTTAGCTCCTCGCGGAGGATGTCCTCGAACTGGCCGAGCGACGCCGCCAGCGGCGAGACCACGGTGAAGCGGGCGAGCGGGAGACGCACGCGCAGCTTCTCCTTCTTGCGCAGAGCATTGCCGACGCTCGACAGCTCGCGTACCGCGTCCATCGCGTCGCGGATCTCGTCCGCCGCCGGGAACTGCGC
>NZ_JAGYWT010000513.1:0-1697 GCF_019279095.1 Microbacterium sp. BF1
GCTGCTGAACCCGCCGTTCCACCTCGGGGCGAGCGTCCACACGGGGGCGGCGACCCGCCTGTTCGAGGCCGCGGCGCGCGTGCTCCGACCCGGCGGAGAGCTCTTCACGGTCTACAACTCCTCGCTCGCGTATCGTCCGGAACTCACCCGGCTGATCGGTGCGACCACGCAGGTGACACGCACGGCGAAGTTCACCGTGACGCGCAGCATCCGCCGTTCCGACACGCCCGATTCCTGACGCCGGGGCCCTCGTCAGGGGGATTGTTGAATACCCGTGCAATTCCCCGGTCAGCCGCTGAAACTCGCGCAGGTCGAGCACCGGGGATTTGCCCCTGATCGGCCATTTCGTTACGTTGGAACGTGGGCCTGACGGCCCGAAGACCAGTCCGCGACCACGTCCTTCTTTCGATGAGCTGTGCTGCGAAGAGGCGTGGACGTACGGTCGATGCTCTATCGCGGCGGATCCGAAATCCGCCGCCTGTGCCGCCACAGCGATCATGTCGAACGGCCCCGAGAGCTCACCCGGGCGTAACCGGAGCAGGCTCAGCCACCCGAAGGCGAGCCGCGGGGGAAACGTGTCCGAAATCGCTCTCGAAGCGCGCAATCTGTACAAGGTTTTCGGTAAGAATCCGAGCACCGCCGTCCGTCGGTTGAAAGCCGGTGAGAGCCGCACCGCCGTCGCGGATGCCGGTACCGCAGCGGTCATCGACGCCAGCTTCACCGTCAACCGCGGTGAGATCTTCGTCATCATGGGGCTGTCCGGATCGGGCAAGTCCACCATCATCCGCATGCTCAACGGGCTGCACGATGTCACCTCCGGAACCGTCACGGTGAACGGTGATCCCATCACGGGCATTCCGTCGTCGAAGCTCCGCGAGATCCGTCGCGACCGCATCTCGATGGTCTTCCAGCACTTCGCCCTGCTGCCGCACCGCTCCGTCGCCGCGAACGTCGCCTACCCGCTCGAGCTGAAGGGCGTCGGCAAGGTCGGGCGCCTGGCCAAGGCCGAGGAGATCCTGTCCCTGGTGGGTCTCGAGGGTCAGGGCGAGAAGCTCCCGTCCGAGCTCTCCGGTGGCATGCAGCAGCGCGTGGGGATCGCCCGTGCGCTCGCCGCCGACAGCGACATCCTGCTGATGGACGAGGCATTCAGTGCGCTCGACCCGCTGATCCGTCGCGAGATGCAGGAGCAGCTGCTCGAACTGCAGCAGAAGCTGCAGAAGACGATCGTCTTCATCACGCACGACCTGAACGAGGCCATGTTCCTCGGCGACCGGATCGCCGTGATGCGCGACGGCCGCATCGTGCAGATCGGCACCCCCGAGGACATCCTGATGGACCCGGCCAACGACTACGTCGAGCAGTTCGTGCAGGACGTCGACCGCGCTCGCGTGCTCACCGCCGCGAACGTGATGGAGCGCCCGCGCCCCGTCGTGCCGCACACCGCAGGTCCGCGCACCGCGCTGCGCCAGATGCGCGATGCGTACATGTCGGCGACCTACGTGGTCGGTCGCGACCGCCAGCTCGTCGGTGTCGTCACCGACCGGGATGCGGTCAAGCTCGTGCGCAACGGCGCGACCACTCTCGACTCGATCCTCAAGCCCGTGCTGCAGAGCGTGCGCGAGGACGAGGTGCTGATGAACCTGTTCGTCCCCGCCGTCGAATCACCGCTGCCGCTCGCGGTGACCGATGCCGACGGC
>NZ_JAGYWT010000514.1:0-1692 GCF_019279095.1 Microbacterium sp. BF1
GGCCGGTGCTCTCTACGCCCGGCTCGACGCCGATGATCGTCGGCGATTCCGTGCGGCGTTCGAGCGCGTCGTGGATGAGCGCGCTGCGCACGGCGCGCTCCCGCTCGAGCATCGTGCAGCCGTGGCTGTGAGCACATTTTCCTGAGGGCCCTCCGCCCACCCGCGATGCGACGGCCGTCCCCGTAGAATCGAAGGGCTATGGCTACCCCTCACCCCCTCACCACGACTGTCAGTGGTGCCGACGTCCGCGTCCGCTTCTGCCCCTCGCCGACCGGACTGCCGCATGTCGGCATGGTCCGCACGGCTCTCTACAACTGGGCGTACGCCCGTCACAACGGCGGGAAGATGGTGTTCCGCATCGAGGACACCGACGCCGCCCGTGACAGCGAGGAGAGCTTCCGCCAGCTGGTCGATGCTCTGACCTGGCTCAAGATCGACTGGGATGAGGGCGTCGAGGTCGGCGGACCGCACGCTCCGTACCGGCAGTCCGAGCGTCATGACATCTATCGCGAGGTGATCGACAAGCTCATCGCCACGGGCGCCCTCTACGAGAGCTTCTCCACGGCCGAGGAGATCGACGCGCGCAACGAGGCCGCAGGCCGTGCCAAGCAGCTCGGCTACGACAACTTCGACCGCGATCTCACCGACGAGCAGAAGGAGGCGTTCCGCGCCGAGGGTCGCCAGCCTGCGCTGCGCCTGCGGGTACCGGACGAGGACGTCACCTACGTCGACCTGATCCGCGGCGAGGTCACCTTCCCCGCCGGCTCGTTCCCCGACTTCGTGGTCGTGCGTCCGAACGGCGTGCCGCTGTACACCTTCGTGAACCCGGTCGACGACGCCCTGATGGGTATCACCCACGTGCTGCGTGGCGAGGACCTCATGCCCTCGACCGCACGCCAGCTCTCTCTGTACGCCGCGCTCATCGACGCGGGCGTCACGACGTTCGTGCCGCGCTTCGCGCACATGCCCCTGGTGTTGGGAGAGACCGGCAACAAGAAGCTCTCCAAGCGCGACCCGCAGGCCGACCTGTTCCTGCACCGGGACCGCGGCTTCATTCCCGAGGGGCTGCTCAACTACCTCGCGCTGCTCGGCTGGTCGATCGGTCCCGACCGCGACGTGTTCTCGCTCGACGAGTTCACGGCCGCGTTCGACATCGTCAACGTCAACCCGAACCCGGCCCGTTTCGACCAGAAGAAGGCCGAGTCGATCAACGGCGACCACATCCGGATGCTGGGGGAGAAGGACTTCGCCGAGCGCACGATCCCGTATCTCGCCGCGGCCGGTCTGTTCGACGAGCCCACGCACGAGCAGCTGGTGACGGCCTTCCGCGTCGCACCTCTCGTGCAGGAGCGCGTGCAGCTGCTGGGCGAGGTCCCCGGCATGGTGGGCTTCCTGTTCGCCGACGAGGTCACGTACGCCGAGGATGCGCTCAAGGGGCTGCCGGCGAACGCCGCCGAGGTGCTCGATGCCTGCGTCGTCGCGCTCGAGCCGCTGGAGGAGTTCACGCCGGAGAAGATCCAGGAGGCCCTGGCCGCGGAGCTGGTCGAGAAGCTCGAGCTCAAGCCCTCGACGGAGCCGAGGAGTGCACGGTGGATCATGACCGGCCGGTGCTTCTGGCCGTCGGGACCGGTGTACTCCAGTTCGAACCGGTCCGGCTGGTTGAAGTCGAGCTGGATGGTGGACATCTGCCAG
>NZ_JAGYWT010000515.1:0-1689 GCF_019279095.1 Microbacterium sp. BF1
GCCCGGAGGCCCTCGCCGCCGTGCGCGCCGCGATCGATGAGCTGAACTACGTGCCCAACCGCGCGGCACGCTCCCTCGCCTCCCGGCAGACGCACGCGATCGCCCTGATCGTGCCGGAGGACACCACCCGCTTCTTCGGCGACCCGTTCTTCGCGGCCATCGTCGCCGGGATCACGGGTGCACTCGGCGGCTCGGACTACCTGCTCAACCTGCTCATCGCGAGCGATGACCCCGGCGACAAGATGACCAGCTTCGTGCGCAACGGCGGCGTCGACGGCGCGTTGATCGTGTCGCATCACACGAGCGACGCGTTCGTCGATCGGATCGCGGATGCCGTGCCGGTCGTCTTCGGTGGACGCCCCGTGCGTCGGCGCGACGGCGACTACGTCGTCGATGTCGACAACGTGGCCGGAGCGAGGAACGCCACCCGTCGCCTGATCGACATCGGGCGCACGCGCATCGCCACGATCTCGGGTCCGCTCACGATGGTCGCCTCGGAAGATCGTGTGCAGGGGTTCCGCGCGGCTCTCGCGGACGCCGGACTCACTCCGTATGCGGAGGAGGAAGGTAGGGAGCTGCGTCCGCGAAGCATGTACTCGGTGTGCGTGAGCCGCGACATCTCCTTGAGGTGGGGGCCGGTGATCCGCCCACCGTCGGAGCACACGGCGCTCATCATCTTGAGTTCCTCGTCGACGACCATGAACAGTTCCTCGGTCTCCTTGGTCGAGGCGAGGAAGTCGATCAGCGTCTCCTTCGTCGAACCACCGGCCGGGTGACGGAACGTTCCGGAGATCGGGTTCATCGTGACGATGCCTTCGCGGGCGACCACATGGGCCTCCGGGCTGGCGCCGACGGCGATGTGCCCGGGAGTGACGACGGCGAAAGTCCAGTAGGCGCCGCGTTCGTGCGTGAGCAGCGCACGGAACCAGGTGAGGGCGGCCGTCCGGTCGTCGACGTCGATGCCGGCGGTGAAATCGCGCCGGATGACGAAGTTCGCACCCTCCCCACGGCCGATCTCCTCGGCGATGACCTTCTCGACGATCGCGGCGTACTCGGCGTCGGCGATGTCGAAGCCGTCGTCGTGAAGCGCGACGGGTGTGCGGGGGAGGGCCGTGAGAAGTTCCGCGGTGGGCAGGTGCAGGTGCTCGTCGACGACCACGCACCGCAGCGGGGCACCGTCGTCCTGGGCGACGAACCCGCGTTCACGCACCTGGCGATAGGGGACCATCGAGAACACCTCGCGAGGGGTGCCGTCGATGGTCAGCGGGATGTCCGCGAGCAGATCGACGTCGACGACCTCCCCGCTGAGCAGCTCGACGGTGTCGGCGCCGTCACGTGCGATCAGCACGAAGGACGCCGTCGGATCGGCGCTGAGCTCGGCGAGTCGTGAGAGGGTCATCGATGTCTCCTGTGCTGTGCTCCGGCTCGGCGCAACGAAAAGACCGCCGAGGTCGGCGGTCTGAATTCGTGGGAACGCGAACACACCGCCTAGAAGGCGGGCCACCAGGTGAAGTTCGCGAGCATGGGGCCGAAACTACCACATCGCGCTCGGGCCGCCACGCGCGATCGACCGCGAGGCAGAGGCGCGCTCGTGGCGCTCAGAGCTCGACAACGAGGTGATCTGATGCCCGTCGTGGTCGATATCGATGTGATGATGGCGCGGCGGAAGATGAGCGTCGGCGAACTCGC
>NZ_JAGYWT010000516.1:0-1688 GCF_019279095.1 Microbacterium sp. BF1
TCGGCACTGCGTTCGTGCACACCGTCATCGACGACCACTCCCGCGTCGCTTACGCCGAGATCTGCTCCGACGAGAAAGCGGACACCGCGATCGGTGTTCTCCGCCGAGCGGTGTCCTGGTTTGCCGAGCCGGCGATCTTGATGGCGTCGGCAACCTGCAGTCGCACCTCACCAGCAATGTGAACAACGTCGCCCAGAAGGCGGCGATCGCCGCCCTCACCGGTCCGCAGGACGAGGCCGAGAAGATGCGCCAGGCGTTCGACCGCCGCCGCCAGCTCATCGTCTCGGAGCTGTCGAAGATCGACGGCCTCGTGGTCCCGAACCCGCTCGGCGCGTTCTACGTGTACCCCGACGTGCAGGGCCTGCTCGGCCGCACCTGGGGCGGCGTGACGCCGACCACCTCGCTCGAGCTCGCCGACCTCATCCTCGACCAGGCCGAGGTCGCTGTCGTCCCCGGTGAGGCCTTCGGCCCGTCCGGCTACATCCGCATGTCGTACGCGCTCGGCGACGAGCAGCTGCTCGAGGGCGTCCAGCGCCTGCAGCGTCTGTTCGCCTGACCCGCTGCACCTCTGCCGAGACCCATCGTGCGCACCGAGACCCACGCCCCCAGTCGCCTGCGGGAGTGGGTCTCGACGTCGACGATGGGTCTCGACGCGCCTGGGGGAAGCAGGAGGAAGAGTGGATGCCGGTGACTCTGCGGGTGGCCTTCACCATCCTGAGCACGGTGACCGTGCTGGTCTTCTTCCTCTCCCTCGTCGTCGCTCCCTTCATGTGGTACTGGGGAGGAGGGTGGCTGAGTGTGCTCCCCTTCGTACCGGTGGTCGTCTACGCGACCATCACGGTGCTCGTGATGAGACGGAAGTCGTGGGCCCGATACGCGACCCTGCTGTTCCCGCTCCCGCTCGCGCTCTACGTTCCGGCGGCAGCTGCCCCGATCTGGGAGTTCTGGGCCGGCCTCGCGGCCCTCGCCCTCACCAGCGCGGCAGTCGTGTTGATCTTCCTGCCCTCGTCTCGTGCCTACTTCGACGGGAAGCAGGTTCAGTCCTCGGGGTGGAAGCCGATCAGCCAGCGGATGCCGTAGCGGTCGATGAGCGTGCCGTCGTAGTCGCCCCACGGACGCTTCTGCAGCGCGTCGATCACACGGCCGTCGGCCGCGAGCGTGTCGTACCAGCCGGTCAGAGTCAGCGCGTCGGCCGTGCCGAGGAGCGAGAGGAACATACCGCCCATCTGCACAGCGTCGTCGTCGGCACCGGCATCCGCACCGGCGAGCTCGACCAGTCCGCTCAGCTGCCCGTGCGCGATCGCATCGCCCGGCCCGTCGTGCCGGCCCGCGGTGGCGTAGTCGAGCAGCTGCAGGTCGCCGCCGAACACCGACTGGTAGTGACGCAGCGCTTCTGCGGCGTTGCCGGGGAACAGCAGGTACGGGATCAGTCCGCTCATGCCGCGAGTGTAGCCCCGCCGTCGGCCGCGGCTGCCGAGCAACGCTCTACAGGTCGACGCCGACGAGCACCGGTTCCGGCTGCAGCACGAGACCGAATTCGGCGTGCACCCTGCTCTGGATATGTCGAGAAAGTAAGCTTCCGTGAGGTTACCGAGTAGTAAGTTTGATCGCAAGCACAATCCGACGATGGAGAGGAGGCCGCGGTGTCAGACAGCGACCAGACCGTGCGCGTGCGCCCGGCGACCCTC
>NZ_JAGYWT010000517.1:0-1686 GCF_019279095.1 Microbacterium sp. BF1
CCTCCGCCGTGAGCCGCTCGATGTCGGCGAGCTCGGCCTTGGCGCGTTCCGGATCGGAGTCCATCAGCCGCCGCACCAGTTGCGCCTTGAGGCCGACGACCGTCAGGGAGTGACCGATCAGATCGTGCACGTCACGGGCCACGGCCTCGCGCCCCTCGCTCGTCGCCAGCTCGAGGCCGAGCCGCTCCGCTTCCGCAGAGCGCAGGATGAGCCAGGTCGACACCGTGTTGACCACTCCGAGAAGCGCCACGATCGCGAGGATCGACATATAGCTCATCCCCCCGGGAAGCAGGAACACGCACAGCGCCGTGACCACGACCGCCGCGATGGTCGTGATCCAATGCCACGCACGCGTCAGACCGTACGAGGCGAAGGACATCACGAACGGCAGGAAGCTGAGCGCCGATCCGCCCTCCGCAGGTACCGAGAGCAGTGCGCACAGGATGAGCGCTGCGAACGTGATCCACTGCCGTGTCGACGGCGTACGTCCGAGTCCCCCGCCACCGCGCATGCCGTGCATGAAGCCGGTGACGTACAGCACGATGAACGCGACCAGGGCGACCCAGCCCACGATCACCCAGGCCGGCGGCGCTTCGGATCGCAGGAGCGCGATCACCGGATACACCAGGAAGACGAGCCAGATCACGGCCATCAGCCACCCGAACCGCGCCCACGGGTCCTTCCCCGTGGCGCTGTTCGTCTCGCGCTTCGCGTGTGGCGTCATCCGTCCAACCTACTGTCGTCGCGCACCGCTACTGCCGCGCCCTGGAGCGCTTCATGCCCATCATGACCAGCAGGGCGAACAGCGCGAGCCAGACGACGACGTTGAGGAACAGCATCCACAGCGGGTCGGTCTGTCCTGTCGTGAGCACCCCGTCGGTGAGCGGCCAGCGACTCAGGGCGACGAAGCCGTACAGAGGCGTGAATCGGGCGATGTCGAGCATCACGCCGTCGAGCGGCATGAACACGTTGCCGAAGAACGCGAAGAACGTCATCGAGATCGAGGCGAGAGCCGCTGCCGAGTCCGAACTGAAGAACAGCCCGACGCCGAGCCCGAACAGTCCGTACATGAGGCCGAGCCCGAGGATGATGCCCGCCGTCGCGACCCAGCGCCAGCCGTCTTCCACCTGCGCACCGGTCATCATCCCGGCGGCGAACACGGCCACCAGCGCCAGCGCCGCGAAGGTCACGGCGGTGAGCAGCTTCGTCAGCGCGTATCCGGCGGTGGTCAGCGGGGTCATGGCGAGTTGGCGCCCCCAGCCCTGCTTCGCCTCGGTCGCGGCGAGCGATGTGAGCGAGCTCATCGCGACCGCCGTGCCGTAGGCGGCCATCGAGGTCATCACGTAGAACGAGACGTTGCCGTGGCCGGCGGAGAGCGAGCCGTACCCCATCCCGGCGCCGAACAGCAGGTACATCGCGACCGGCATCGCCAGGGTGAACGCGAGCGTGTAGGGGTTGCGCAGCTGGCGGACGCCTTCGATACGCAGCATGGTGGGTGAGACGAGCATGTCAGTTCTCCGTCAGAGCAGTGAAGGCGGTTTCCAGGGTGGGGGCGGCGATCTCCAGGTCGTGGGCGCCGCCTTCGAGCAGGATGCGGGCGGCGGCATCGGAATCCGCGGCGCGCAGGCTGAGACGATCTCCGTCGAGTCGCACGGCGACGACGCCGTCGGTCGCGCTCAGGGTCGC
>NZ_JAGYWT010000518.1:0-1674 GCF_019279095.1 Microbacterium sp. BF1
GGGACGACCACTCCGGCGATCGCCCCGAGCGGCGCAGTGCTCACGCGCTCTCGGGGGCGGCGATGGCGCGATAGCGGCTCTGATGGAAGACCAGCGGCTCGACATCGTCGAACAGGGTGATGTCGGCGATCTCGTACAGCGCGATCTCGTGATCGCCGCCGTCGAAGGTGCTGTGCAGGCGGCAGGTGAGCCAGAGTGCCGCGTCGGAGATCAGCACCGCACCACCGTCGGTGCGCTTCCACTCGTGACCACCGAAACGGTCGCCCTGTCGCGCTGAGAGCGAGCGGCTGAGCGGCTCATGGTGCGCGGCGAGCACGCTCATGCCGAGTTCCGGAACCGTGCGCAGTACAGGCCAGGTCTTCGACGTGCGCGCCGCGCTGATCGCGACGAGCGCGGGTTCGAGCGAGATCGAGGTGAAGGAGTTGACCGCCATCCCGACGGCGCGGTCATCGACGTGCGCGGCGAGAGCCACGACGCCGGTCGGGTACACCGAGAAGGCCCGGCGGAGGGCGAGGTCGCGCGGCAGGGCGTCGGTCACGGCAGTCGTCATTTCAGCTTCCTTTCGTTAGTCAACTTTGACTAGTTTTGATAATAGGCAGTTTTGATCATGCAAACAACAGGAATCTGTGATGCCAGCCGTTAGCATGAGGGGCATGTCGACCACCCGCCTCGTCGTCCTCGGCGCCGTGAAGCAGTTCCAGCCCGTGCACGGGTACTTCCTCCGCCGAGAGCTCATGACCTGGCACGTCGACGAATGGGCGCACATCCAGCCCGGATCGATCTACAACGCGCTGCGCGCCCTCGAGGTCGACGGCTACATCGCCGAGAGCGGCACCGAGGCCGAGGGGAAGCGCCCCGCTCGCACGACCTACCGCATCACGCCAGCCGGCGAGGTGGAACTGCAGAGGATGCTGCGCGAGAACCTCTGGAACGTGGCGGCCTTCGACACCCAGGCCATCATGACGGTGGCCTCGTTCATGTTCGTCCTGAGCCGGCAGAAGGTGATCGCCGGCCTCGAGCATCGTCTCATCAAGAGCGACGCGATCATCACGCAGAACGGCTTCGACGTGCAGGACACCCTGCGCTCCGAGACGACGCCGAAGTACGTGCGGGAGATCTTCGACCTGTCCACAGCGCGCCTCACGGCCGAGAAGCAGTGGCTGCTCGATCTGCTGGAGCGCCTGCGCGGCGGTGAGTACACCTTCGCCGGTGAGACGGTCGAGGACGCGACGCCGGCCGACGCCGCACCCTCGAACTGACCTCAGCGCGACAGGACGAGCGCTGCGATCGACGCGGGCGAAAGCTCCGACGTCGTCGCTCCGCGATGCTGAGCCACGACGGCTCCGGCGGCGCAGGCTCGGACCAGAGCATGCTCGATCCTCTCCTCCTGGGAGAGCGCTGCGGCCAGCGCACCGCAGAAGGCATCGCCGGCACCTGTCGTGTCCACCGGATCGATCCGGAACGCATCGATGTGCAAGGGCTGTTCGCCGGTGCGATGCAGGGTCACTCCCCCGGCACCCTGCGTGAGCACGATGACCCGCGCTCCGGCTGCATGCAACCGGTCGATGCCGCCGAGCTCGGCGCACTCCGTCTCGTTCACGACCAGCACATCGACGTCGCCGAGCATCTCGATCGTCGCGACGTGTGCGGGAGCCGCGTTGAGGATCGTCAGCG
>NZ_JAGYWT010000519.1:0-1674 GCF_019279095.1 Microbacterium sp. BF1
CGCCTCGAGGTCTCCGAGGCCCGAGAACATCCCGCCGACGAGCACGTTGACGTTGGTGATGCCTTTGAGCGGGTCGACGGGGTTACCGTTCTCATCCTGAATGGTCACGCCGTACATGACAGCAGCGTCGGCGGGAGTCGTCGTCGCTGAGCACGTCGTACGCGTGCGTGACGAGCTTGAACTTCTCCGCAGCGTCTTCTCCCGGGTTCACATCCGGGTGCAACTGCCGTGCGAGACGTCGGTACGCCTTCTTGATCTCGTCGGTGGAAGCGTCTCGGGACACCCCGAGAACCTCATAGTGGTCCGCCACGATCGCCTTTCTGCGTGTGTACTGTCGGCGACCGCGTCAGCGGCCGGCCTCGTCTTCATCGAGCATCCGCGACAGGTAGCGGGCCACGGCCCGCGCTGCGGCGAGATTGCTCGGGTAGTCCATGCGCGTCGGCCCCATCACGCCGACTCGCGCCGTGCCGCTGGGGGCGGCGTAGTTGCTGGCCACGATCGACGCCTCACCGAGGCCGAAGGGGGCGTTCTCGGTGCCGATGCTGGCCGCGAGACCGTGCTCGTCGGTCACCATCTCGCTCATCAGTCGCAGCAGCGTCACCTGCTCCTCGATCGCCTCGAGAAGCGGATGGATGCTCCCGCGGAAGTCCTGTTCCCGACGCGCGAGGGTGGCCGCCCCCGCCATCACCAGACGCTCCTGGCGGAATCCGCCGAGCTCGTCCACGACGACACCGGCGAGCGTGCGCAGCACCGCATCCTGGGGCTTCTCCTCGGCGGCCAGCAACGCCTGCAGACGGTCGGAGGCCTCGCCGATGCCCTGACCGGTGATCAACGCGGACAGTCGGGCGCGAAGCACCGCCATATCGGCGTCGTCGATCGCCTCCGGGAGGACGGCCATGCGCTGAGAGACTCCACCCGCATCCGTCACCAGCACGATGAGAAGCCGATTCGGCGCCAGCGCGACCAGCTCGACGTGCGTGACGTGCGCGCGCGCGAAGGAGGGGTATTGGGCGAGCGCGACCTGTCCTGTCAGCTGCGTGAGCACCCGCACCGTGCGGACCATCAGGTCATCGAGGTCGGCAGGCTCGCCGAGGAACGACTCGATCGCCGAGCGCTGAGCCGACGAGAGCGGTCGCAGCTGGGCGAGGTGATTCACGAACACCCGATAGCCCTTGTCGGTGGGCACGCGCCCTGACGAGGTGTGCGGAGCCGTGATGAGCTCTTCGTCCTCGAGCAGCGCCATGTCGTTGCGGATCGTCGCCGCGGAGACGCCGAAGGAGTGCCGGTCGACGATGGATCGGCTGCCGACGGGCTCGTGGGTCTCGACGTAGTCCTGCACGATCGCGCGGAGAACCTGGAGTCCTCGCTCTGTGACCATCACCCTTCCCTTCCGCTGGCACTCGGACGTTCAGAGTGCCAATCCTACCCCGTGCAGCTGCGGGTTCTCCGTACCTCGGGCGCACGACCCTAGGATGACGCTCATGCCCACCTCGCCCCAGGCCACCTTGTCGAGCGGCATCGTCCGCGGCACCGAGGAGGCCGGGATTGCCGTGCGGCAGGAACTCCGTCTGGCCGGGGTCGGGAGCGATGTCCCACAGTGCGTCCCAGCTGAAGGCGCCGGAGAAGACCGCCATCGCGGAGAAGACCAGGATGATGCCGATCGAGATGATCGAG
>NZ_JAGYWT010000052.1:0-9068 GCF_019279095.1 Microbacterium sp. BF1
CGTTCGCGCAGCAGGCGGATCGCGGCGATCGAGCCGGCATCCGGAACCTGGATCATCTCGTCGATCACGGTGGGCACGAACGACGCCTCGACCCGGGGGCGGCCGATGCCCTCGATGCGGCTCGGACGCCCGGCCGGCGGGTCCACGGTGCCGGCCCATCCGTCGTAGAAGGCCGAGCCCTCGGGATCGACGACCGCGACCTTGGTGTCATGCCGGCGGTACTTCACGTACCGGCCGAACGTCGCGCTCGTGCCACCGGTGCCGGCGCCCGTGACGATCCAGGAGGGGATCGGATGCCGTTCCTGGGAGAGCTGGCTGAACACGCTCTCGGCGATGTTGTTGTTGCCGCGCCAGTCTGTCGCGCGCTCGGCGAAAGTGAACTGGTCGAGGTAGTGGCCGGTGCAGTCGGAGGCGAGGCGCTGGGCCTCGGGCGACATGTCCTCTGCCCGGTCGACGAAGTGGCAGGTGCCGCCGTAGAACTCGATGAGGTCGATCTTCTCCTGCACGGTCGAACGGGGAACGACCGTGATGAACGGCAGCCCCAGCATGCGGGCGAAGTACGCCTCGGAGACGGCGGTCGATCCGCTCGACGACTCCACCAGTGTGGTGTCTTCGCGGATGCGTCCGTTGACCAGGCCGTAGAGGATCAGCGAGCGCGCGAGGCGATGCTTGAGGGAGCCCGTGGGGTGCACGGACTCGTCCTTCAGGTAGAGGTCGATGCCCCACTCGGAGGGCAGCGGGAACAGGTGCAGGTGGGTGTCGGCGCTGCGGTTGGCATCGGCTTCCAGCAGGGCGATCGCGGTGCTGGTCCAGTCGCTCATGCCCTCGACATTACCGGCCGCTCAGCCGACCGTCCCGGCACGGGACGCCCCGCCTTCGCCATCGACGTGCAGCAGCGAGGCCTGCGACTGCTCCTGCTGCAGTTGGAACTCGAAGCGCGAGCGGTCGCCGCGGTGATACGCGATGAAGTACTCGATCGGCGTGCCGTCGGAGCTGCGGCTGATGCTACGCAGACGCAGCAGGGCCGAGCCGGCGCTGACTCCCAGATGCTGTGCCTGCTCGTGCGTGGCCACGGTCGCCTCGGCTGAGCGCACGCCGTGCGTCGCGACGATGCCGTTGTCGGCGAGCAGTCGGTACAGAGAGCCCTCGGTCAGGTCGGCGCCGAGCGTCACACGGCCGACGGCCTCCGGCATCCACGTCGTCGACAGCGACCACGGCTCGCCGTCGACATGGCGCAGACGCTCCAGTGCGACGACGGGCGACCCCACGGGCACCTCCAGCGCCAGGGCGACCTCTTCATCCGCCGTCGTCTGCTCGTGCCGCAGCACGTCGCTGTGCACATGGCCGCCGCGGCGCTCGACATCGTCGTACAGACCGACCAGCGTGTGCACCAGGCTCTCGCTCGTGCGGGGACGGGAGACGAAGGTGCCCTTGCCCTTCACCCGCTCGACGAGTCCCTCATGTTCGAGCTGGGCGAGCGCCTGGCGCACGACGGTGCGCGAGATGCCGTAGCGCTCGCACAGCCGATGCTCACCGGGCAGCGGGTCGCCGGGCTGCAACCCGTCGCGCGCGATGCCGTCGATGATCAGCTGGCGCAGCTGGTCGTACATCGGCGCGGCGGAGTGCCGGTCGATCGCGTCGTCGACGAGGGCCATCAGTACGCCACCCCCGCGTGCAGGATCACGTTCGCGTAGGGGGTGAACTCCCCCGACCGCACGAATGCGCGGGCGCCGTGGCTGAGCTTCTTGAACTCGACGTGCGGGAGGAGTTCGATCTCGAATCCCATCCCGGCGAACCGCTCCCGCAGCGCGGCCAGCACCTCCGGGCTCTTCTCGGCGACCTCTGCCGAGACCGTCGCTCCCTCCACGACCAGCTCGGCGAGCACGGTGTCGAGCACGTCGAGGAAGGCCGGAGCCCCCGGCCGATACGCCAGGTCGATGCGCTCGGAGCCCGGGGGGATCGGCAGGCCCGCGTCGGTGACGACGAGCAGGTCGGTGTGGCCGGTCTCGCTGATCACGCGGGAGAGCGCGGGATTGATCGTGGTGGCTGTCTTGCGCATGTGGCTCCTCGGTGCTCCGCAGGTTCGGTTCGCATGAAGACCGTGGCCTTCACCTGGACGCAGCAGGAGGTCTCGACCGAGGCGCGTACCCTGCTCGCGCTCGGCACGCAGCTCTACGACCGGCTGGGAACGCTCGCCGGGCACGCCGACGATCTGCGTCGAGCGCTGGAGCGCACTGTCGACAGTTACAACCGGTTCGCCGGATCGCTCGAGACCCGTGTGCTCGTTACCGCTCGTCAGTTCCCCGGGGTCGACGCGTCAGCGCTCGCGACAGCCGCCCCGACGACGGCGAGCACGGGCCGGCGATTCACCGCACCGGAACTGCTCGCTGCAGACTCGACCGCGGCGCAGGAAGCTCTCTCAGACGGCGAGTCTGCTCATATCGACCCACTCGATCCCGCAGAGGCCGTCCAGCCCGAGGCCGTCCGCGCCGACGTGGGCGACGTGCGGCTTCGGCTCGACGAAGGGTGACACCTTCGGCAGAGCATCAGCCAGTGGTGCGGTAGCTCCGCGGGCGTTCAGCGACGACGGATCAGGCGATGCCGGGAACGCCGCTGAGCAGCAGGATGACGAGTCCGCTGGTGGCCAGGAACGCTCCGATCATCCACCAGGAGCTGATCTCGTGCCCTTCATCGCGGCGGACGCGGAAGAGGACGTCGGCGCGACGAGCCGGATCGACCATCGCGGCCGGTGGCGTCGTGACCGGGGGCGTCGGAACGGATTCCGCATCTGCGCTCACCCGGAGGATGCGCCCCGTGTTGGTCGTGATGATCTTCGTCGGGGCGGCCTTCGAACCGCTCGTGTGCTGCGTTGTCATCTGTTCGCCCTCCTGTGCCTGCGGTGCCTGGCGGCTCCGTCGACGGCGACAAACCCAGTGATAATTGTGACACGGCACCCAGGGGAACCGTGGATCGAGCGGCTGTGAGGCGGTACCGGCTCGATAACGATGCCGCCGATGTCGCCGGCGATGATCACGTGTCAGAGGACGAGCGAAGGATCAGAGCCACTTCGAGACGAGGTGCTCCGAAGCGATGCGACGAAGCGTTCCGGAGGCTCCTCGGAGCACGACGCTCTCGGTGTAGACGTAGCCGCGTTCACGACGGACACCGGCGACGAGCTGGCCGTCGGTGACGCCGGTGGCGACGAAGATCGTGTTGTTGCCCTGCACCAGATCATCGGCCTCGTAGACCTTGTCCATATCGAGACCGGCATCGATGCCGCGCTGGCGCTCATCGTCATCGCGCGGCCAGAGGCGTCCCTGGATGTGTCCGCCGAGAGCCTTGATCGCGCACGCCGTGACGATGCCCTCAGGGCTGCCGCCGACGCCGACGCACATGTCGGTGCGAGCATCGTGACGGGCGGCGTTGATGCCACCGGCGACGTCACCGTCGCTCATGAGACGCGTGCCGGCACCCGCATCGCGGATCTCCTGCATGAGCTGCTCGTGACGCGGACGGTTCAGCACCGAGACGACGATCTCGTCGACAGGCTTGTCGAGCGCGCCGGCGAGCTTGCGGATGTTCTCGCCGATGGGAAGACGGATGTCGACGACGCCGACGCCTGCCGGGCCGGTGACGAGCTTGTCCATGTAGAAGACGGTCGAGGCGTCGAGCATGGTGCCACGGTCGGAGACGGCGATCACCGAGAGCGCGTTCTGACGTCCGGCCGCGGTGAGCGAGGTGCCGTCGATGGGATCGACCGCGATGTCGCAGAGCGGTCCACGGCCCGTGCCGACGACCTCGCCGTTGAAGAGCATCGGGGCGTTGTCCTTCTCGCCCTCGCCGATGACCACTCGTCCCTGGAAGTCGACCGTGCCGAGGAACGCGCGCATCGCGTCGACGGCGGCGCCGTCCGCCGCCTCCTTGGCTCCGCGACCGATGAAGGGGACCGCACGGATAGCCGCAGCCTCCGTCGCACGCACCAGCTCCATCGCGAGGTTACGGTCGGGACGAAGAGGGCTCAGATCCGCTGTCAGACTCACCATGCGGTCAGCCTAGCCACCCTCGTGTCCAAATCCGCTGGCTTTCGAGCCGGATCCGACGAAGGAATCCGAATTCTTAACAGCCAGGCAGAAGCCATCGTGCTCGGCGGAGATCTGGGCTGCGGTATCAGCGTGCGCGCCCCGATAGAGTGGCAGCTGTCCCGGCTTCCCCTATCGCAGGAGTTCTCATGCCCGTCGCCACCCCGGATCAGTACGCCGAAATGCTCGACCGCGCGAAGGCCGGCGGCTTCGCGTACCCCGCATTCAACGTCTCCAGCTCGCAGACGATCAACTCCGTCCTCCAGGGGCTGACCGAGGCCGGCTCCGACGGCATCATCCAGGTCACCACGGGTGGCGCCGACTACTTCGCCGGCCACACGGTGAAGGCTCGTGCCGCGGGCGCGCTCGCGTTCGCGCGCTTCGCCACCGAGGTCGCGAAGAACTACCCGATCACCGTCGCGCTGCACACCGACCACTGCCCGAAGGACGCGCTGGCCGGTTTCGTCGAGCCGCTGATCGCCGCCTCCGAGGAAGAGGTCAAGGCCGGCCGCAACCCGATCTTCCAGTCCCACATGTGGGACGGCTCCGCCGTTCCCCTCGCGGAGAACATCGAGATCGCCAAGGACCTGCTCCCCCGCATGAAGAACATCAACGCCATCCTCGAGGTCGAGATCGGCGTCGTCGGCGGCGAAGAGGACGGCGTGCAACACGAGGGGTCGAACGAGGCCCTCTACACGACGTTCGCCGATGTGGACCAGGCGGTTCAGGCGCTGGGTCTCGGCGAGCAGGGCCGCTACATCGCCGCCCTGACCTTCGGCAACGTGCACGGTGTGTACAAGCCCGGTGGCGTCAAGCTGCGCCCTGAGCTGCTCGGCGAGATCCAGGCAGAGGTCGCGGCGAAGTACAACACCGGCGCCAAGCCTCTCGACCTGGTGTTCCACGGCGGCTCCGGCTCGACCGATGAGGAGATCGCCCTCGCGGTCGCCAACGGTGTCATCAAGATGAACATCGACACCGACACGCAGTACGCCTACACGCGTGCGATCGCCGACTACATGTTCAAGAACTACGACGGCGTGCTGAAGGTGGATGGCGAGGTCGGCAACAAGAAGCAGTACGACCCGCGCGCCTGGGGCAAGATCGCCGAGTCGGCGATGGCCGCCCGCGTGGTCGAGTCGACCCGTCAGCTCGGCTCGTACGGACAGTCCAAGAGCTGATCCGCGAGCGAGACAGCAGAAGGGGCCCGGCATTCCTGCCGGGCCCCTTCTGCGTCCCCGATGGGCCGGCGTACGTCGATGCCGACCGGCTGAGGTCAGGGAGTCGTCATCTGCTCGAGGTGGGCGACGAAGGCAGGGTCACTCATCATCGGCACCGCGATGCAGACGGAGACCACGCCCACGGTGACGATCGCTCCGACGATCGGGAGCCACCAGGCGAGGCGGCCACGACGCAGGCGTCGGATCGAGAGCGCGGCGGTGATCGACCATCCGACAACGAGGACGATCGCGGCGATCATCCCCCAGGTCTTCGCCTGCGCGAAGTTCGTGAACTCCCCCTCGATGCCGACGACCTTCATGGTCTGGTTCATGACGCTCGGCAGATCCAGGTACGACAGACCGGTGATGACGACGTTGATCAGTCCGTAGGCGAGCATCACGATCGTCGCGAAGCGATCGACAGGATGCGACCGCTTCGTCGAAGACTCGTTCACCGGGTTCCCGGCCTGAACCGCGGGCGGCAGTGGCGCCGAGGGCGGTGCGATCACGACCTCGTCGAGCGGGGGCAGGCCGGCGGCTCGTCGCTGTTCCTCGGGGGTCGCGAGTTCGCCGTACTGGGGCCTCTGGTCGCTCATCCCGCCATGCTAACGGCACAACCTCGGGCCGGTTCACAGCGGGCGACCGCACCCGGTGGGGCACAAACGATAGCGGCCCCGGAGAAGTGGGGACTTCTCGGGGCCGCGGACGTGGAGCGTGGGGACGCTCCTCATCCAGATTGACCGCCAGCGCTGGGGACGCTAGAGGCGATCGGTGACGTTCACGTATGCCGCCACTGTTCCCATAGTAGGAAAACGCGTGCCGACGCGCCAGGGGACCTCCTTCAGATAGTGAACTCGGCTCCGGAGGAGCCCTCGTCCAGCACGTCAGCCCCGAGCTGCAGAGAGAGATGGCGTGCAGTGCGCTGGAGCGTCGAGACGAGGGTGCGATCGACCACGGCGCCATCGGCCGGCAGCGAGATCGCCAGCGAGGCGATGACCCCGGGGGCGATGACCGGCACGGCGACGCAGGTGGCGCCGATCGCGTACTCCTCCTGATCGATCGTCCACCCCGGAGAGCGTTCCAGCTGCGTCAGCAATGCCTTGCGATCGGTGATGGTGTGCGGTGTGAGCTCGGGCAGACGATGCTGCGAGAGGTAGTCAAGGCGATCGGCTTCCGGGAGCTCCGCGAGGATCTGCTTGCCCAGCGCAGTCGCATGAGCGCGGGACTGCAGCCCCACCCACAGCTCGATCCGGGGATTGCGGACGGCGTCGACGATGTCGACCATGTGCATCTCCCCGTCATCGAAGCGGGAGAGATACGCCGTGGCTCCGACGTCTTCGGTCACCTCCCGCAGCGCTGCGCGCACGCGGGCGAGGAACACTCCCCGCGAGCCGATCTGCTGCTGGAACGACGGAAACCGGGCGCCCAGCACGACACCGTCCGGTTCCGAGGAGAGGTATCCCTCATGCACGAGCGTGCGCACCAGGTTGTAGGTGGTACCGGGGGTCAGACCGGTGATGGCCGCGAGCATCTTGGGAGGAAGCGGCCGAGGTGAGTTGGCGACGATGTCGACCAGCCGCAGAGCGCGTTGCACCGACCCGATGAGGGTGGGCTCCGCCTCCGCGGCGCTCACTGCTAAGCGCCTCCTCCGGACGCGCGACCTCCGAGGGCCCGCGCGTCACGCTGACCCGCAGCATCTTGACGCAGTTCCTTGGGCAGGGAGAACATGAGGTCTTCCTCTGCCGTCTTCACCTCTTCGATGTCGCGGTAGCCGGCGTCGCCGATCGCATCGAGCACCTCGCGCACCAGTACCTCGGGCACGGATGCCCCACTGGTCACACCGACGGTCTCGACCCCGTCGAGCCACTCCTGCTGGATCTCTTCTGCGTAGTCCACTCGGTAGGCGGCCTTCGCCCCGTACTCGAGGGCGACCTCGACGAGGCGCACGCTGTTGGACGAGTTCGATGAGCCGACGACGATCACCAGGTCTGCTCCGGCGGCGACCTTCTTGATCGCGACCTGACGGTTCTGCGTCGCGTAGCAGATGTCATCGGACGGCGGATTCTGGAGTTCGGGGAATCGCACGCGCAGACGGTTGACCGTCTCCATCGTCTCGTCGACCGAGAGGGTGGTCTGCGAGAGCCAGACGACCTTGTTCGGGTCCTTCACCACGACGGTGTCGGCTTCCTCCGGAGAGTTCACGACGGTGACGTGCTCCGGGGCCTCCCCTGCCGTTCCCTCGACCTCTTCGTGGCCCTCGTGCCCGATGAGCAGGATCTCGAAATCGTCGCGTGCGAAGCGCACGGCCTCGCGGTGCACCTTGGTGACGAGCGGGCAGGTCGCATCGATCGCGTGGAGTCCTCGATCGGATGCCGCGTTCACGACTGCCGGCGAGACACCGTGAGCGCTGAAGACGACGTGGGCCCCCTCAGGGACCTCATCGACCTCTTCGACGAAGATGGCGCCCTTCTCCTCGAGCTCGGTCACCACGTGGATGTTGTGCACGATCTGCTTGCGCACGTAGACCGGGGCGCCGTAGCGCTCGAGGGCCTTCTCCACCGCCACCACGGCACGGTCCACACCCGCGCAGTATCCGCGCGGTGCGGCGAGCAGAACCCGCTTGCGTCCGGCCACCGGGTTATCCTGAAGCCGCCCGGCCGCCGCACGAACTCTTGGAAGGCGGGGCACGGGGAGATGAACGGCAGTCGAAGTCACCCTTGAATTCTACCGCCGCGCGGCTGTGCGAGGCCGGGGAGACTCGGGAGCGGGAACGGGAGCGGATGACAGTCTTCGAAGCGACCACGGGCCAGGGCGAGACGCCACCGGCCGATTCCGTCGCACCCCGCGACTCGACGGCCGATGCTCCCACCTCGGTCACCCGGCTGAACGCCACCATCCGCGACTTCATCGCGCGGTGGAACACCGTCTGGGTCGAGGGAGAGATCACCTCCTGGAATGTGCGCGCCGGCAACGTGTTCGCGCGGCTGAAGGACACGCGCTCCGATGCGCAGATCTCCATCCGGGTGTGGTCGAGTGTGCGCGGGCGCGTCCCCTCCGACATCGGCATCGGCGATCATGTGGTCGCCGCGGTCAAGGCCGATTACTTCGTCAAGGCCGGCGATTTCAGCTTCGCCGTCTCCGCGATGAAGCACGTCGGGCTGGGCGACCAGCTCGAGCGCCTCGAGAAGCTGCGCGCGCAGCTGCGACAGGAAGGCCTGTTCGACTCTTCGCGCAAGAAGCGCCTGCCCTTCCTGCCGCATGTGATCGGTCTGATCACGGGCGAGCGCTCGGACGCCGAGAAGGATGTGCACCGCAACGCCGAGCTGCGCTGGCCGCAGGTGCGCTTCCGCACCGAGTACGCCGCCGTGCAGGGCGACCGCTGCGTTCCCGACACGCTCGCCGCCCTCGCCCGGCTCGATGCCGACCCCGAGGTCGATGTGATCATCATCGCCCGCGGTGGCGGAGACCCGCAGACGCTCCTCGGTTTCAGCGATGAGAGGCTCGTGCGCGCCGTCGCCGCGGCCTCTACACCCGTCGAAGCTCGCAGATCGGCCACATCGTCGAGCAGCGGATGGTCGTTCTCGTGCCCGATCGCGCTCACGACGGGTGTAGAGGCCGCGGCGACGGCGCGCACGAGCCTCTCATGAACCCCCCGCCTCTACGAGACGGGGGGCCGAAGCTGAGTGCCTGATCTTCTGAGTTTGGCGACCTGTAGATCAAGGCAGTTCCGACAAAAACCGGTAAGGAACCGGGGCTTTGTCGTACCCATCAA
>NZ_JAGYWT010000520.1:0-1673 GCF_019279095.1 Microbacterium sp. BF1
CCACCAGTGACCCACGATGTACTGCGGCAGGTACACGGTGACGACGGACGAGCCGTGCTTCTCGCGGTACTGCTTGATGAACTGCGTGACCGGTTGCGCGAACGAGCGGTACGGGGATTCGACGATCCCGCTCGTGATCGTCGATCCGTCTCCGACCGCCGCCGCAACATCATCACGCGGGCGATCGGCGCGAGCAGCACGGGCGACGCCGACTACTGGATGTTCCCCGCGGAGCTCGGCGACCGGATGCTGGTGTGCTCGGACGGACTCACCTCCGAGGTCGCCGACGCCCGCATCCGCGAGATCCTGATCGCCGAGAAGGACCCGCAGCGGGCGGCAGACGTGCTCATCGACGAGGCCGTCAGCGCCGGCGGCAGGGACAACATCACGGTGCTCGTCATCGATGCCGTCTCCGTCGCCTCGAGACCGGGGACGCTGATGGCCACCGATACGGACATCGACCAGGACACACGTCCACGAGAAGCCGCAGCAGGAGGGGTTCGCTGATGCAGACCAGCGCCCGACCAGGGCTCTTCCTTGGCCGCCACATCGTAAGGCAGCATGTCTGTGACCTCCTCCGACGATCCGATCGATCCGTCGAGCGGCTCCGCCGCCGAATCCTCGCCCCGACCGTTGAAGATCGTGATCGGCTGCGACACCTTCTCGCCCGACATCAACGGCGCCGCCCGCTTCGCCGAGCGTCTCGCCGCCGGCCTGGTGCAGCGCGGCCACGACGTGCACGTCGTGGCCCCCAACCAGGCGTATCGGCGTACGCAGCCGCACACCGAGGTGATCGAGGGCGAGCCGATGACCCTGCACCGGCTGCCGTCGCTGCGCTGGGCTCCGCACGACTGGCTGCGGTTCGTGTGGCCGTGGCGCTCGAGGCACTACGCCCGCAAGGTTCTCGACCAGGTGCAGCCGGATGTCGTGCACATCCAGTCGCACATCGTGATCGGCCGCGGGCTCGCGTACATCGCGAACGAACGCGGCATCCCGGTCATCGCGACCAACCACGTGATGGCCGAGAACATCCTCGACCACACGACCATGCCGAAGTTCATCGACGACCTGGTGCTCAAGTTCGCCTGGGCGGATGCGAAGCGCACGTTCGACATGACCCGCGCCATCACCACTCCCACGCGCCGCGCCGCCGACTTCCTCGAGAAGACCGTCGAGGTGGACGGCGTCATCCCGGTCAGCTGCGGCATCGACCGCACGCAGTACACGCCGGTGATCGCCCCGCGCGAGAAGAACAGGATCATCTTCGTCGGCAGGCTCACCGCCGAGAAGCAGGTCGAGGTCATCCTCAAGGCGATGACGAAGCTCGACCCGGCACTCGCCACGACGTTCGACATCGTCGGCGGCGGCGATCAGCGCAAGCAGCTGGAGCATCTGACGGCGCAGCTCGGCCTGGCCGATCGCGTCACCTTCCATGGCCGCACGAGCGATGAGGAGCTTCGCGCGCTGCTCTCGCGAGCGAGCCTGTTCGTGATCGCTTCGATCGCCGAGCTGCATCGACAACGTCACCGGCACTACCCAGCCCGGCGACGTTGTCGAGGTCAAGAACGGGTACGCCCGTAACTTCCTCATCCCGCAGGGCTTCGCTACGGCGTGGACCCGCGGTGGCGAAAAGCAGGTCGCATCGATCCAGGCCGCACGTCAGGCACGCGCGA
>NZ_JAGYWT010000521.1:0-1668 GCF_019279095.1 Microbacterium sp. BF1
ACTCTCCGCAACGCGGATCACATCGTCGCGGAACTCCTTGGGAAACGGCTTGGGCATGATGACATCCTTCCAGGCCAGCCATCTCGGCTAGCCACGCTAGATGTCACCTGTTCCTGCATCAGACCCGAGCGATGCGCGCAGACGAGCTGGAGAACAAGCGACTGCGGATGTTCCGCTTCGCCAACGACCTCCTCCATGCACAGTACGACTCGCTCCCCGACTCCGCAAAGACGCACGAGCTGAGCCTCACCATCGACGCCACCTTCCTCGCGGCCCCGAGCCGCGGGATGTCGAAGGCGCAGAAGGAGAGGCGTCGTGATGACCAGACTTTCCCGTTGGACCCCGATGCCGGCTGGTATTACCGCGAGTACGACCAGCGCGACAGCTGGGACGGCACCGAGACACACGCAAAGAAGGTCGGCTACGGATACGAAGCGGAGCTCGCTGTACTCGTATCCAACGACGCCGAGCATCGCGAGTCGGTCCCGCACATCATCGTCGGCTTCAACTTCCACAAGCCGTCGACGGAGTGGAACTTCCACGCCCGGGAGGTTTTCGACGACATCCTCGCCTGGGGCCACGGTTTCGGATACATCATCGGCGACCAGGCCTACCTTCCAAACGCGAACCCCAACATGCTGCAGAACTCGCTGCGCGAGAACGGCGCGATGCTAAGCATGCGCTATCCCGTGAAGTCGTCGGTCGCGTCCAAGGGTGAGGGCACCAAGCAGGCCGTCGCCCACGGAGCCTTCATGCTCGAAGGGCGATGGATGTGCCCAGCCACCCCGATGACGCATCGCGACATCATGCTCCGCTACAACAAGGCTGTGTCCAACGACAAGAAGAACCCGAAGCTGACGAAGGCCATGCGTGAGGAGCGGGAGCTCAGCCACCGCCAGCGCCGCTACGCACAGCTTCAGGAGCGCGCGAAGTGGGAGCTCGGCCAGAAGGACGTAAAGGCGAACGGAAACCTCGTCATGACGTGCCCCGCGTCCGGCTCCAACCGGCACTTGGACTGCCCCCTCAAGCCGAACGAGCCAGCCCCGAAGGACGGGGTCGACCTGATGACTGTCGAAAACCCTCCCAAGATGCCCGGCGACATCTGCACCAACAAGAACAGCGTCACCTTCGAAGCCGAGCACGGTGCCAAGTACCGCCAGCACCACCGCTACGGCACCCCCGAATGGGATGACATGCACACCTATGGCCGTCAGACCATTGAGTCCTTCAACCGGTCGCTCAAGCGCTCGGACAACACCTTGAAAGAGTCCACGAACCGCCGGCTGCGCGGCGAGCCAAGCCAGGCGTTCCTCACCATCCTGGGTGTCGTGGCCCAGAACGGACGCAACATCTTCAACTGGCTGGAGGAGGAGTACGACGATAACCGGCCCGCCCAGCCGCCGCGCCGACGCCAGAAGCGCACCAACCATCACGCCCCGGTCAAGCGCACGACCACGCGCACGAAGAAGAAGCCGAGCCGCGACCTGTCCGCGGCCCGCCGCGCGCGATACGGCCTGATTCCCGCGTGACGCACGCGCTGCGCTAGCTGTACTGACCCAGATCGTTGTTGACGTAGGAGAAGCCTCCGGTGTCGAGTTGGAGCTGTCTAGTTCTGCAGCTCGATCACACGGAGGCTTCTCGTGTCCCACGCTAATGCCCGGCTGACTC
>NZ_JAGYWT010000522.1:0-1662 GCF_019279095.1 Microbacterium sp. BF1
TCAGGCTCTCGCCGACCGCGGCGACGGCGAGCAGCAGACCGTCGAGCACGTCCTGGTCGTCAAGCGCGGCGAGAACGAGGTCGACTGGACCGACGGCCGCGACATCTGGTGGCACGACGCCGTTCCCGCCGCATCCGCCGAGCACACCGCACAGGCCTTCCCTGCGGAGAACCCGCTCTTCATCCTCTACACCTCGGGAACGACGGGGAAGCCCAAGGGCATCCTGCACACCTCCGGTGGGTATCTCACCCAGGTGGCGTACTCGCACAAGTACGTCTTCGACCTGCACCCGGAGACTGACGTGTTCTGGTGCACGGCCGACATCGGCTGGATCACCGGACACAGCTACGTCACCTACGGCCCCCTCGCCAACGGCGCGACCCAGGTGCTCTACGAGGGAACCCCCGATGCCCCGCACCCCGGCCGGTGGTGGGAGATCATCGAGAAGTACAAGGTGTCGATCTTCTACACCGCCCCGACCGCGATCCGCTCGTTCATGAAGATCGGTCGCAGCGTCCCGGCGAAGTTCGACCTTTCGTCGCTGCGACTGCTCGGTTCGGTGGGAGAGCCCATCAACCCCGAGGCGTGGATGTGGTACCGCGAGGTCATCGGGGCGAACAAGACGCCGATCGTCGACACCTGGTGGCAGACCGAGACCGGCGCGATCATGGTGTCCGCTCTTCCGGGCGTCACCGAGACCAAGCCCGGGTCCGCCCAGGTCCCGCTCCCCGGGATCTCGATCGACGTCGTCGACGAGAGCGGCATCGAGGTCGGCAACGGCAGCGGCGGCCTGCTCGTGATCACCGAGCCGTGGCCGAGCATGCTGCGCGGCATCTGGGGCGACCCCGAGCGCTATCGCGAGACCTACTGGGAGAAGTTCGAGGACCAGGGCTACTACTTCGCCGGCGACGGAGCGCGCCTCGACGAAGACGGCGACCTCTGGCTGCTCGGCCGCGTCGACGACGTCATGAACGTCTCGGGGCACCGCCTATCGACGGCGGAGATCGAGTCGTCCCTGGTCGCGCACGAGGCGACCGCCGAGGCTGCCGTGGTCGGCGCCTCCGACGAGACGACCGGACAGGCGGTCGTCGCCTTCGTCATCATCAAGGAGAGCTACCTCGCCGCACACGAGCCTGCGGGCCTCGCCCAGCAGCTGCGGCTGTGGGTGGGCGAGCAGATCGGCGCCATCGCCCGCCCGCGCGACGTCTACATCGTCGGCGAGCTGCCGAAGACCCGCTCCGGCAAGATCATGCGCCGTCTGCTCCGCGACGTCGCCGAAGGCCGCGAGGTCGGCGACACCACGACGCTCGCCGACACCGCGGTGATGAGCATCATCTCGGCCCAGGTGAAGTAGGTCGGCTCACGCCTCCGAGGCGTGACAGACGGAGAACGCGCCTCCCCTTTCCGGGGAGGCGCGTTCTCTCGTTCTGATGCGACGGTCCACGCCGCGTACGTCGTACTCAGGCGAGAAGGAAGGCGACCTCGACCTCGACCGGGCTGCCGAGCGGGAGCTCCGCGACGCCGACCGCCGCACGGGCATGACGACCCGCATCACCGAAGATCTCTCCGAGCACGTCGCTCGAGCCGTTGATCACGCCGGGCTGACCCGTGAATCCCTCAGCGGAGGCGACGAAGCCCCCGACCCGCAGCACGCCCGCGATG
>NZ_JAGYWT010000523.1:0-1645 GCF_019279095.1 Microbacterium sp. BF1
GACGCGCTCGCGCGTGGCGGCGCCGACGTATCCCCTGGCATTCACGACGCGGGACACCGTCTGACCGGAGACACCGGCCTCCCTGGCGACGTCTTCCATCGAGGGCTCGCGTCTGCGCGTCGACGTCGAAGCCCTGATCGACGAACTCAACGCCGACACCGCGTGCCACGGGTACATCGTGCAGCTGCCGCTGCCGAAGCACCTCGACACCGATGCGATCCTGGAGCGGATCGACCCGGCGAAGGATGCCGATGGTCTGCACCCGACCAACCTCGGGCGTCTGGTGCTCAACGTCAACGGACCCATCCACACCCCGCTGCCGTGCACACCGCGAGGGGTGATCGAGCTGCTGCTGCGCAACGACTACGACCTCAAAGGGAAGCACGTCGTCGTGGTCGGCCGCGGGGTGACGATCGGCCGCTCGATCGGGCTGCTGCTCACGCGACGCGACCTGAACGCCACGGTCACGCTCACGCACACCGGAACCGTCGACATGCCGCGCTACCTGCGAGAGGCCGATGTGATCGTCGCCGCCGCTGGCGTCAAGCACCTCATCCGCGCGGAAAACGTCAAGCCGGGCGCCGCCGTGCTCGACGTCGGCGTGACGCGAGAGACCGACCCCGATACCGGGAAGAGCCTGGTGTTCGGCGATGTCGCCCCCGACGTCGCCGACGTCGCCGGGTACATCTCCCCGAACCCGGGAGGCGTGGGCCCGATGACGGTCGCGCTGCTCATGACGAACGTCGTGGAGGCGGCCGAGCGGATCGCCTGACGCCAGCGCGCGCACCGCATGCGAAAGGCGCCCGTCCTCCTCGGAGGATGGGCGCCTTTCGACGTTCGCAGCCGGTGTATCGCGCCCGGTTCAGTCCGGGTTCGGGTCGGCTCTTCGCACTCAGCCCAGTTCGTCGAGCATGCGCCGCTGCTCGGGTGTGAGACCGTCGTCGAGCTCGTCGCGCGCGGCGCGTGTCTCGGGGGACTCCGCCGCGGCGGCGGTCGGAGACGCCGTCTTCGTGTCGCCACCCTTCACCCGCGCCTGCACCGAGTCGTAGATCTCTCCCGCCTTGGCGCGGAGCCGGTCGTCGATCTGGTCGTAGATCATCCATCCGAACAGCAGCGCGAGCGGCGGCAGCACGAACGCCCAGAAGCCGGAGGCGCGCACACCGCTCAGCCACACCGTGAGTACCCAGACGATCAGCTCGACCAGATACACCAGCACGTACTGCACGACCTTCTCGCCGGTCTTGGTGCGCTCGGCGGCCGACTTCGCCGCCGACCTGCGGAAGGCTCCGGCGAGCAGGGGCTTCACGAACAGGGCGGCGAGGGTCAGGATGACGGATGCCCACAGGGCGTTGAACCCGACCGAGACGCCCGGCAGCAGCAGGCCGATCACCAGCAGTGCGGCGACATTGAACACGTAGAGCGCGGCGAACCGGACGATTCCGTTCTTCATGCGACCAGAATCCCACATCCTCCCGCGGAGGATCAGCCCTGCGCGTGCAGCGTGCTCTCGATCCCGCTCCGATCTGACGGTTCGTGAGTCCTTCCGCGATCAAGCGCAGAATCTGGCTCTCGCGCAGGGTCAACGGCGCCTCGGGGGCGGGAGGGGCCGTCGCGCGAGAAGCGAGTTTGGTCCGCACACGCGCTG
>NZ_JAGYWT010000524.1:0-1644 GCF_019279095.1 Microbacterium sp. BF1
TCGATGGTGTCCATCCACTGCTCGGCTTCGTCGCGAGTGGTGTCAGTGGCGTCTTGGTAGATGCGGGTCAGGGTGTCGCGGACAGCGGGTGCCATCCGTTCGCCGTCGCCGCAGAGGTACACGGTCCCGCCCTGTTGGAATAGTTCCGCGATCCGGGCGCGGTGCGCCCACACCTGGTCCTGCACGTACGGGGTCGTCATGTCGGGTTCGCGGGAGAACGCGGGGAGCACGGTCACGACGCCCTGCATGTCCCAGCCGGTGAGCTCTTCCTGGTACAGGTAGTCGGCGTTGGGGTGGCGGGCGCCGAAGAACAGCAGCGCCTCCCCGACGTCCTGTCCGTCCGCTTTCTGGATGGCGCGTTCTTGCAGGAATCCGCGGAACGGGGCTATCCCTGACCCGGCGCAGATCAGCACGATCGGGGTGGCCGGGTCCTGGGGTGGGTGGAAGTGTGTGTTCGAGGGGCGCACCGCGACGGAGATCCGGTCGCCGGGTTCCCGGTCGGCGAGGTACCCGGAGCTGGTGCCCCGGAACTGGCCGTGGCCGGAGCGGGCGGGTTCGTCGACGACCGCGATGGTGAGGGTGGCCCGGTCCGGACTCCACAGCGGGGAGGAGGAGATGGAGTATTGGCGGGCTTTCATCGGGGGCAGCATCTGCAGGAACGTCGCGAACTCGATCGGCACCGACTGGTACCGCTCCAACAGCTCGAGTACGCTCATCCGTTTCCCGAGGACGAGGGTGTCGTAGTCGGTGTCCGCGAGCCGGTCCAAGTCGGCGCGTTCCGGGGTGCACCGGGTCGGGGTCGCCAGGGCGGCGACCTGGCGACGGGTGGCGGGTTGGCTCAGCTCGACATAGTTGGTCAGCAGGTCGGCGACGCTGATCGGTTCCCCGACGGGCAGTCCGGCGCGTCCGGTGACCTGGGTGATGCGGATCATCGTGTCGGGGGTCATCGCGAACCGTCGCAGCACCCGCTCCACCAGCGCGTCGTCGTTGCGGGGCAGCACCGCCAGATAGTCCCCGGCACGGTAGCTGGACCCCTTGGGGAGAACCACTTCGAGGTGTCTTTTGGATGCCGCATGCTCGGAGGTCATGTCGGTCAGTTCCCGGTTTTCGACCACGACGCCACGGCCCAGGTCGGGCAGTTGCAGGGCCGTCTGCCGGCCGCCGTCGACGATTTCGAGCGTGACGGTGCTGGAAGTGTCGACCTCGACCGGGTCGATGTTGAAGGCTTCCTGCATTGCGGGCCACAGCTGGGCGTACCAGGTGTCGAAGTCGCCGAAGAAGTCACCCCCGGAATCGGCTTCACCCCGCTTAACAACCCGCGTCGCACCCGCATGTTCGAGGGCCGCGTCGACGCGTTTCGGGATTGCCTGGTATGTGCGCGCCCACTGTCGGTTTCCGTTGCCGAACACCGCGAACGACACCCCCGCGAGGGCGCCCTCCTCCAGTGCTTCCAAGGTAGGGATCATGCGGCGAGCGTTGTCCGGCGGCTGCCCCTCATAGGACGCGGTCACCACGACCACGGCCCCCTCCGTGGGCAGTCCGTCCACGGAGGCGTCCAGCGGGAGCAGGGTGGAGGCGAACCCGTACCGGGCGGCGTCACCGGCGATCCGGGCCGCGAACTGCTCCGACGAGCCACTATTGCCC
>NZ_JAGYWT010000525.1:0-1643 GCF_019279095.1 Microbacterium sp. BF1
CTTCTCTTTGCACTGCTAGACGGTGTCGCGCTTGGGATCATATCCTCTGGCGTGAACTTACCTTCCCAAAAACGCGAAATGTCTCGACGCATTGGAATCCGCGGCATTTTCCTAATCGCGCTTGGGCATGTCGAGGATGCCGACGAGGTCTTCGAACGTGGTAAGCGGGTTCAGGATCGCGAATCGCGTGTTCGGGCGCCCGGCGTGCGAGCTCGGCACCACGAACGCGCGCTGCGAATCGAGCAGCGCCGCCGACCACCGGTCGTAATCGGCGCGCTCCCACCCTTCCCGCTCGAACACGACGATCGACAGCTGCGGATCGCGCACCAGTCGCAGCTCGGGGCGACGGGCGATCTCGTCGGCGATGCGTCGGGTCAGCGCGAGTCCCGCACTCACGGCATCACGGTAGGCGGTGACGCCGTACGTCGCGACCGAGAACCACATCGGCAGGCCTCGCGGGCGGCGCGTGAGCTGGATCGAGTAGTCCGAGGGGCTGAACTCGTCGACCTCGGTCAGGATGTCGAGGTACTCGGCGTGCTGCGTGTGCGCCCGTCGTCCGCTGTCGGGGTCGCGGTAGATCAGAGCGCAGCAGTCGAACGGCGCGAAGAGCCACTTGTGCGGATCGACGATGACCGAGTCGGCGCGCTCGACGCCCTCGAAGATGTGTCGCGCCTCCGGTGCCAGCATGGCGGTGAGGCCGTAGGCGCCGTCGATGTGCAGCCAGAAGTCGAACTCGTCCTTGAGCGCCGCGATTCCCTTGATGTCGTCGACGATGCCGAAGTTGGTCGACCCGCCGGTGGCGACCACCGCGCAGATCTCGTCGCCGTGCTCGACGAGGGCCTCGCGCACGCCATCGGCGCGGAGCACGCCGTCGTCGCCTGCCGGGACCAGCAGCACGTCGACGTCCATGATCTTCGCGGCCGACTTGTTGGAGGAGTGCGCCTCGACGCTGCACACGATCTTCCACCGGGTGGGCAGCTCTCTGCCTTCTGCGATCAGCCGGGCCTTCGCGGCCTCGCGTGCCGCGACCAGCGCCGACAGGTTCCCGATCGTGCCGCCCTGCACGAACACCCCGCCTGCGGTCTCGGGCAGCCCGAACTCGCTCGCCAGCCACGACAGCACCTCGTTCTCGGCGTGCACGGCCCCCGCGCCCTCGAGCCAGCTTCCGCCGTACAGCCCCGACGCGGAAACGACCAGGTCGAACGCGATCGCGGCCATGGTCGGCGCGGTCGGGATGAACGACAGGTACAGCGGGTGGCTCGTGGTGAGGCAGGCCGGAGCGAGGACGTGCTCGAACACGCTGAGGGCGCGCGCCGCGCCGAGTCCCGCATCGGTGATCGTGGGTCCGACCAGACGGTTCAGCTCCGCCTCGGACTGGGGCTTGTCCAGCGGCACGTCGGAGGCGAGCATGCGGCGGCGCGAATAGTCGAGCACGGCGTCGACGATCGCGGTCGATTCGGGCGAGGCCGCGTGCATGCGCACAGCATCCATGGACGTTCCTTTACTTGTCATCGGATCCCGGATCTTGTCGAACACGACCGTGGTGTCGTACAGCGAGTACGCGAGGATCGTCAGGAAGCCGATCACCGCCGCAGGCGAGATCTCGAAGCCGGCCAGCGCGTAGACGCCCACCGTGATCACGA
>NZ_JAGYWT010000526.1:0-1640 GCF_019279095.1 Microbacterium sp. BF1
GCTCCGATGCTGCCCGAGCGGCCACCTACCAGGCCTGGATCCACAGCTATAATCACCACCGACCCCATACCGCTCTCGGAGGCCTCTCACCCATCGACCGCGTCCATAACGTCAATGGGAAGAACACCTAGGCTTCGGGGGCCACGACCTCACGAGGAGTGACGGAGTACCGCCGCACGCGCAGCGACGGGTTCGTGATCCGCACGCGCTCGATCGTCTCCCTCTCGACCACCGCGACGGCGATCCCGGGAGCGGTTCCCACTCCGGCGAGTACGACGCCCTGGGGATCGACGATCTGTGAGTGTCCCACCCCGATCGGGGTCGGATGGTCTGCCGCGACCACGTAGACGGTGTTCTCGATCGCACGAGCGGCGAGCAGCGTCGTCCAGTGGTGTTCCTTGAGCGGCCCCCTGACCCACTCGGCCGGCACGACCAGGGCATCGGCCTGCGCATCGACCAGGGAACGGGCCACTTCAGGGAAGCGGAGGTCGTAACAGGTCATGAGCCCGAAACGCAGGCCCCCCAGCTCGAAAGTCGCGGCCTCCCCCACCTCACCCGGCTCCACCCAGTCGGACTCGGTCTGGCCGAACGCGTCGTACAGGTGCTGCTTGCGGTACACGGCGAGGACGCGGTCACCCCGCACGGCCACCACGGTGTTGCGCACTCGATGCCCGTCGGTCGCCCGTTCGGCCAGACCCGCGACGATCACGACGGCGTACTCGGAGGCCAGTGCCCTCAGGGTCTCGACGAACTCCCCGTCGAGGTCCTCCGCATTGGCAGCCAGGCTCTCGTCCATGGGGTCGACGAAGTAACTCGAGTACTCAGGGAACACGATCAGCTTCGCCCCCCGCCCGGCGGCGTCGGCCGTCAGCGCGGCGATCCGCTCCCGGTTCTCGGCTCGGGAGGCGGTCGGCGCGAACTGGCACACGGCGACGGGGACGGCTGCGGTCTCGGACATGTCTCCATCCTCTCGCATCGACACGCCCGGGACGTCGCCCGGAGGCCCCCAGGATTCGCCCGCCTTCGGAATCCGTGATAAGTTACTTCTTGTGCCGCGGGGTGGAGCAGTTCGGTAGCTCGCCGGGCTCATAACCCGGAGGTCGCAGGTTCAAATCCTGTCCCCGCAACAAGAAAGGCCCCGAGATCATCACGATCTCGGGGCCTTGTCCTTTTGAGCCGAGTCCTATTCGACAGGTTCAGTCAACAGTTGGCCGATTGGGCGAACGGCCGCGAAGTGCTCCTCGGCGAGATCAGCAGGCTCCTCCAAAACGGAATCGGTATCCCCAGCGACCTGAGCAGCTCTGTCTTCGACATCCGCTCAGGGAGCCGGCCGGTTGACGCGGCATATCTCACCGGAACGACAACCTGGGGCTCTCACGCGGTTCGCCTCGATGACCTGTCGATAACAGACTTCAACTATCAGTTCAGTGCTGAGGTGGCAGATCCGACTCTCTTCACCCCGCGATTCCACTGCGACACGAATGCCAATCGTTGCTTCTACCCGAACGGGGAAGAGTAGTGCCCCATAAAGTGGTGTAGCCCGTGGTGGCCGGCTCGTCGATCGCGACGAAGTGCGGTCACCGCGTGATCCTTCGAGGAAACTCTCACATCCCACTCGAAAGGCATCATCACGATGACCG
>NZ_JAGYWT010000527.1:0-1639 GCF_019279095.1 Microbacterium sp. BF1
CCCGAGACGGCGCAGCGCGTGCTGCAGTCCGCCGTACAGCGCGGCGATGTCGCGAGCTTCGCCCCCAAGCATCCGTCCCTCGCCCAGATCTTCAAGGAGGTCATCCAGTGAGCGCCCCCACCCCCGTCCGCGCCTCCAACGGCATCTGGCTCGTCGCCGAGCGCGAGATCGGATCGAAGCTGCGCAGCAAGGCGTTCCTGATCTCCACCGGCATCCTGCTGGTCCTCGCGCTCGCCGGCATCCTGTTCGGCGGTTTCGCGAGCAAGAACACCGACACCACGCCGATCGCCGCGACGGCCGAGACCGCGGCCGCCGTCTCGGCCATCCCGAACGTCGAGGTCACCACGGTCGCCGACCAGGCCGAGGCCGAGAAGCTCGTGCGCGACGACAAGGTCGACGCCGCAGTGCTGCCGGGCGACAGCCCGTCCGGCTACACGGTCATCGCCCTGCAGGATGCCCCTGGTTCGATCATCTCCGCCCTTTCGATCTCTCCCGAGGTCGTCATCCTGGAGCCGGCCACCACCAACCCGCTGCTGCGGTACTTCATCGCGATCGCGTTCGGCCTGGTGTTCATGATGGCCGCGGCGACGTTCGGCGGCACGATCGCGCAGAGCGTCGTGGAAGAGAAGCAGACCCGCGTGGTCGAGGTGCTGCTGTCGGCGATCCCGGCGCGCACACTGCTGGCGGGCAAGGTCATCGGCAACACGGTGCTGGCGATGGGGCAGATCCTCGCCCTCGCAGCCGTGGCCACGATCGGGCTTATCGTCACCGGTCAGCGCGAGGTGCTCACGACGCTCGGGGCGCCGATCATCTGGTTCGCCGTGTTCTTCCTGTTCGGCTTCATCCTGCTCGCGGCGATGTTCGCGGCGGCGGCCTCCATGGTCTCTCGCCAGGAGGACATCGGCTCCACGACCACCCCGATCACGATGCTGATCATGGCGCCGTACATCCTGGTGATCGTGTTCAACGACAACCCGCTGGTGCTGACGATCATGTCGTACGTGCCGTTCTCGGCCCCGGTCGGCATGCCGATGCGCCTCTTCGTCGGGGAGGCCCAGTGGTGGGAGCCGCTGCTGAGCCTGGTCATCCTGCTCGCGAGCTGCGTGGCCGCGATCGTCATCGGCGCGAAGATCTACGAGAACTCGCTGCTGCGCATGGGCTCCCGGGTCAAGCTCTCCGAGGCGCTGCGCGGCTGACGCCGGGGACGCCGAGAAACCCACACCGCACGCCGAAACCCACCGTCGCAGACGTCTGCGACGGTGGGTTTCGTTGTGGCCGATGGGTCTCGGCTGCCCCGCGGGTCAGATCACGCCGTCGGCGAGGGTCGTCGGGTTGCCGAAACGGTGGTTCGTGATCGACACGGCCTGCTCGTGCAGGAACGGCAGCATCTCGACGCGACCGGCACCGGTCACGGCGTGCGACCAGACCGCCACGTCGGGGCTTCCGTCGAGCGCTTCGTGGAGAGCGGCGGCGTCGCCACCGACCAGACGCACGCGGTGCCAGGAGTTCGCCGCCTTCGCGTAGCGCTTTGTCCATGCCGCATCCGACTCGTGCTTCACGCTCACGCCGTGCGCACGCAGCGCCTTCTCGATGCGCGAGGGCAACGCCTGCGCCGACACCGTGAACGGGCTGCCGCTGC
>NZ_JAGYWT010000528.1:0-1639 GCF_019279095.1 Microbacterium sp. BF1
GACCCAGGAAGAGGTGATGTGATGAGCGTGACGAAGGGACTGCTTGTCAGGCTGGAGGCCCTGCCCGGCAAGGAAGACGAGGTCCAGGAATTCCTCGGCATCGGGCGAGGGCTCGTCGAGGAGGAACTAACGGGCCTCGGCTACGAACGCGAGCGTGCCCTCGGATCCGATGATGAGGTGCTCGAGGATGCGCACCGGATCGTCGAAGTCGAGCAGGGCGTTCAGGCCGTAGCCCATGGTGTTCTTCATCGAGAACTGCTGGCGGAGGAACGCGACGTGCTCGGGCGAGGCGAGCAGACGTGCCCGCAGATCGAGAAGGCCGTCGGCGATCGCGGGCTCTGCCGCGCGCAGCACCTCGTTCGCATCCGGGCGACCCGTGTCGAGGATCGTCCCGCTCGGCAGCACGATCGTCATCGACTCGATGGTCTGGTACGAGTTCTCGGTGATACCGCACGCCATGCCGCTGGAGTTGTTCGCGACGACTCCGCCGATCGTGCAGGCGATCTCGCTCGCCGGGTCGGGGCCGAGCTTGCGGCGATACCGCGTGAGCCTGGTGTTGACCTGGCGCACGGTCGCGCCGGGTCCGACGCGCACCATGGCACCGTCGTCCTCCACGCGGATGTCGCGGAAGTTGCTGCGTGTGTCGACGAGGATGTCGCCGCTCACGCTCTGCCCGGACAGGCTGGTACCCCCGGAGCGGAACGTCATGGTGCGTCCGGCGGCGCGGACGGCGCCGAAGGCGCGGGCGACGCCCTCGGCATCCGCGGGGGAGAGCACGGCGTCGGGGATCAGCAGGTAGTGCGAGGCATCATGAGCGCGGGCGAAACGATCGATGGAGCGCGAGTGGACCTGTGTCGTGGAACCCAGCAGTGTGGGATCCAGCGGCTCGGCGAGGGTGGTCGTCACGGTGCTCCTCTGCTTCATCGGAAGATTGTCTGACAAGTGTACCGACATGGTGCGGCTTCGATAGGCTGACCGGATGACCAGCACACCGGAGACACCGCTGGGAGTCGTCGGCGTCGTGGATGCGGTGACGGCCCAGCTGCGCGGTCGTATCCTCAGCGGCGAGTTCCGTTCGGGAGATCCGCTCACGGAAGCCGCGGTGTCACAGTCGTTCGGCGTCGCCCGCCCGAGCGCGAAGGCGGCGATCGAGCAGCTCGTGGCGAGCGGGCTCATGGTGCGTACTGCGCATCGGAGCGCGCGTGTGGTCGGGATCGATCCCGAGGCCGTGCGCGACGTCTACCGGACCAGGACCCGCCTCGAGAGCGCCGCACTTCGCGACCTCGCCGTGACCAGGACGGTTCCGCGTGCCGCGCTCGAGGCGAATGCGGAGATCCTCGCGATGCCCCCCGGCCCCGACCCGGCGACCGTGGATCCGGACCTGCGGTTCCACACCGCTCTCATCGATGCGCTCGACAGCGAGCGCACCGGACGCATGTACCGCAGCGTCCTCGACGAGGTGCGGTTGTGCATGGCGCAGGTGCAGGGGCGCCACCTTCTCGACGCGGCGGCCATCGCGGCTCAACACGCAGACATCCTTGCGGCCGAGAACGGTTGCCCCTCCCCGCCTGATGCCGAAGGAGGGGCACCAGCATGAACAAAGAGTGGGCCATGTGGGCCACCGCGGCGATTCTCGCCG
>NZ_JAGYWT010000529.1:0-1636 GCF_019279095.1 Microbacterium sp. BF1
CACCCCGACCCGCGCCATGCCGCAGGTCGCGCCCGCTGTCATGCCGGCGCCCGCGACCGATGCGCCGGAACCGGTGATCGGCGGAGGACTCGACGATCTCTTCGCTCCGCACGACGACCACGTCCAGGCGAAGCCGAAGAAGAAGAAGCGCCGCAAGGGATGCCTGATCGCACTGATCATCGTGCTCGCGGTCTTCGGCGGTATCGCCGCAGGTGACGCCTGGGCATGGAGCACCTACGGTGACAAGATCAGCGGCGCCCTGGGGTGGGGCGAGTCGAAGGACTACGAGCCGGGCCTCGCGAACGGTGAGGCTCTCGTCACCATCAAGCAGGGCGACACGGGTGGGCCGGTGTCCACCGCGCTCTACGAAGCCGGTGTGACCAAGACCGAAGACGTCTTCTACGACTACATCGTCGACGAGAACCTCGCGGTCACGTTCTATCCGGGCGTGTACCGCCTGCAGAAGAAGATGACGGCGGAGGCCGCGCTCGCCGCGCTCAAGGACGATGCCAACAAGATGGCGAACGCCGTCTCGGTCGCCGAGGGCGGCACGATCGTGTCGTCGCTGCCCGATATGGCGGAGACTCTCGGGCTTCCGCTGGCCGACTTCGAGGCGGCCGTCCAGGACCCCATGGCCTATGGCGTGGACGCGTCGAGCCTGGAGGGCTGGCTCTTCCCCGCGGTGTACGAGTTCGATCCGGGAGTCACCGCGCCCCAGGTCATCCAGCGCATGGTCGATCGCACCCGCGAGTCGCTGAGTGCAGCCGGTGTGCCCGACGCCGATGCCGAACGCATCCTCACGATCGCCTCCATCATCCAGCGCGAGGGGCGTCTCGAGGACTTCCCGAAGGTGTCGCGGGTCATCCAGAACCGTCTCGACATCGACATGAAGCTGCAGATGGACTCCACCGCGCAGTACGGGTACGGATCCCTGCACGAAGGCGTCGTGTCGAGCTCCAAGGAAGCCCTCGAGGACGACAACGACTGGAACACCTACGTACGCACCGGTCTTCCCGCGACACCCATCGCCAGCCCGAGCGATGCCGCCATCAAGGCGGCGATGCAGCCCGCAGACGGTCCGTGGCTGTACTTCGTCACGATCAACCTCGCGACCGGGGAGACGCTGTTCACCCAGACGCTGGCCGAGCACGAGCAGGGGATCGAGAAGTGGCGCGAGTGGTGCCGGGCGAACCCCGATGGCGGCTGCTGAGACGGTGACGCGCTCTCGATTGGCGGTCTGGGGCGACCCGATCGCGCATTCCAAGTCCCCGGATCTGCATGCCGCCGCCTACCGCGTGCTCGGACTCGACTGGGAGTACGGACGACGCCAGGTGTCGGCCGACGACTTCGCGCCGGTGTTCGCTCAGCTCGACGACACCTGGCGCGGTCTCTCGCTGACGATGCCGCTGAAGGAACAGGCATTCCGTGCCGCGGCGACGCGGGATCGTCACGCGGAGCTCACCGGTGCCGTCAACACGCTGCTGATGGGGGAGCACCCCGCCGGGTTCATGGATAGAGCGCCGGTTTCCGGTACCGTAGGTCGCAGGTTCGACTCCTGTCGGGGGCACAAAGGTTGTACGAGTCACACCCGTGATTCCGTACATGAAGTTCTTCATCACGAGAGAAGCCGCCTGAT
>NZ_JAGYWT010000053.1:0-9033 GCF_019279095.1 Microbacterium sp. BF1
GAGCGCGACCATGATTCCGGCGAACACGAGCTCGCCGAGGGGGACGGAGGGAGAGCGGCGTGCGGGTCGACCATCGTGGTCGACCCGCACCCCCTGCTCCTCGGTCCCCGATGAGGCGGGGACCGTCATGTCACTGCACCAGACCGATGTTCTTCAGCGTCGCCGTGACCTCTTCGATGTTCCCGGTGAGGAAGTCATCGAACTCCGCGCCGACCAGGAACGCGTCGGTCCACCCCTTGGTCTCCAGCTGCTCCGTCCACGCCTCGGATTCGTGCAGCTCGGTGATCACGCGCACCAGCTCGTCCTTCTCGCCGTCGGAGATGCCACCCGGGGCGATCACGCCGCGCCAGTTGGTCAGGACCACGTCGTACCCCTCCTCGGTGATGGTCGGGACATCCGGGAGCTGCGACACCGGCTCCTCGCTCGAGACAGCCAGAGCCTTGAGCGCGCCGCTCTCGATGTGCTGCGCGAACTCGCCGACGCCCGAGATGCCCGCGGCGACCTTGCCGCCGATCAGCAGCGGAACGGCCTCGCCGCCGCCGGAGTTCGGCGTGTAGTTCAGCTTCTCGGCGATCTCGGCCCCGTCGAGTCCTGCTTCCTCGAGCATGAGACCGGCGAGGATGTGGTCGGCGCCGCCCGCCGAGCCGCCGGTGATCGTGACCGCCTGGCCGTTGTCGACGACGTCTTCGACGAGGTCTTCGAGCGTGTCGTACTTCGAGTCGGCCGGCACCACCACGACGAGCGGTTCGTCGGTGAGCCGGGCGATCGGTGTGGTGTCCTCGATCCGCACGGCCGAGGCGTTGGTCTCGACCGCTCCGACCATGACCAGGCCCATCACCATCAGCGTGTTCGGGTCCTTCTCGTTGGCGAGCTGGGCGAGGCCGACCGTGCCACCGGCACCGCCCACGTTGGTCACGGGGGCGGAGGCCACGAGGTCGTCCTGCGTGAGCACCTGCGACAGCGCCCGGCCCGTCTGATCCCATCCCCCACCGGGATCCGCCGGGACCACGATCGAGACGTCGGTGACGGTGGCGGTCTCTGCTTCCCCTCCACCGTCGTCGGTCGCTGCGCTGCCTCCCGCGCACGAGGTGAGTGTGAGGGCTGCGACCGCGGCCAGCCCGGCCAGGGTTGCGATGCGTGCGTTCTTCATGTGCGCTCCTCCTTGAGCGTTCGTGGTGCTGTGGCTCCACCCTGGAGCGGGAGCTGCGCCTGCTCCAGCTTCGGAAACCATTGGTCGGAGTTTCGGAACTATTGGTCACGAGCGGCTCTCCCGCCCGCTCGCACCGCACTCGCCGAAGGGCCAGAATGAGCAGGTGGCCTCGAAGATGACGCTCCGCGTGCAGTTGCTCGTGCTGCAGGCGCTGATCGTGTTCCTGGTGACCCTGGCGACCGGCATCGTGGCCGGCGCGTTCCAGGAGCAGGCTCTCCGCGAGGCGTACAAGGACCGGATGCAGGCCGTGGCCCAGTCGATCGCCGCGCTCCCGACGGTGCACGCGGCGTTCGACGATGCCGAGCCCTCCGCAGCCATCCAGCCGATCGCCGAGGTCATCCGCGAGGCCTCCGACCTCGCCTACGTCGTCGTCGCCAACGAAGACGGCATCCGCTACTCGCACCCGAATCCGGAGCGCATCGGCGAGAAGGTCTCCACCGACCCGTCGATCCCCCTCGCCGGCGAGATCTACGTCGGCACGCAGACCGGCACGCTCGGCACGTCGTGGCGGGTCAAGGTGCCCATCCGCGACGATGAGGGCGACGTGATCGGCACCGCATCCGTCGGGATTCTCGAGTCGGAGCTGAACGAGGAGTTCTCGGCCAATCTCGTCTGGCTGATCTCAGCGATGCTGGCGGCTGCTGTTCTCGGGGTGTTCGGCTCGGCGTGGGTGACCTCCATCATCCGGCGGCGCATCTACCGTCTCGAACCCCACCAGATCGCCGCTCTCGTGAAGAACCAGGAGACCACGCTGCACGGTCTGAGCGAAGGGGTCATCACGGTCGACGGCACCGGGCGGATCACACTCGTCAACGACGCCGCCGCGCGATTCCTCGACAGGGATGCCGCCGATCTCGACGGCGAACCCGCCGCCGAGGTCCTGGGCACAGAGCTCGCCACGGTGCTCCGGCAGGGCGAGTCCGCCGGCCGGCCGGTGATCGTCGGGGCGCACGTGCTCGTCGCCCGCAGCACCGGAAGCGAGGCAGACGGCGAAGGCATCGGAGCGACGCTGTTGTTGCGCGATCACACCGAGTTGCACGACGTGGTGCGACGGGTCGAGGCCGCGGATGCGATCATCGCGTTCCGACAGCGACTCGGGCTCCCCAAGGGACTGAGCGCCGAGACGCTCGATCGTGTCTGCGCAGCTCTCGCCGCGCGCCCCGACGCTTCGGCGACCGAGATCGGCGACGACCTCGAGATCTCGCGCGTCAGCGCCCGCCGCTACCTCGAGCATCTCGCCGGCTCCGGCCGAGCGACCCGCACGCTCGACTACTCGACCAAGGGCCGCCCGAGCACCCGCTACCGGTCGAACGACGCCGTCTGAGGCCCGTCACCCCTGGGACGCAGTGCCATTGTGTGCGACACTGGATCGCATTCGACGTCGTCGTCAGCCTGCCCGGATCGAAGGAGATCTCATGGTTCGCAGTACCTATCCCGATGTGGAGATCCCCGAGGTCTCCATCCACGAGTTCCTGTTCGGCGATCTCTCCGAAGCCGAACTCGACACCATCGCCCTCGTCGACGGGATGAGCGGGGCGACCACCACCTACCGGCAGCTCGTCGGACAGATCGACCTTTTCGCCGGCGCCCTCGCGGCACGCGGAGTCGGGGTGGGCACCACTGTCGGCGTCCTCTGTCCGAACATCCCGGCCTTCGCCACCGTTTTCCACGGCATCCTCCGCGCGGGGGCGACGGCCACCACCATCAACTCCCTCTACACCGCCGACGAGATCGCGAACCAGCTCACCGACGCCGGAGCAACCTGGCTCGTGACGGTCTCCCCTCTGCTTCCCGGCGCACAGGCCGCCGCGGACAAGCTCGGGTTCGACGCCGACCACGTGATCGTTCTCGACGGCGCCGAGGGCCACCCGTCCCTCCCTGCGCTGCTCGGCGAAGGGCACCCCGCACCGGACGCGACATTCGACCCGGCGACCCATCTCGCCGTCCTCCCATACTCCTCGGGAACGACCGGCCGCCCGAAGGGCGTCATGCTCACGCACCGCAACCTGGTGGCCAACGTGTCGCAGTGCCGTCCGGTCCTCGGCGTCGATGCCAGTGACCGGGTGCTCGCCGTCCTGCCCTTCTTCCACATCTACGGCATGACGGTGCTGCTGAACTTCGCGCTGCGTCAACGGGCCGGGCTCGTCACGATGCCGAAGTTCGACCTCCCCGAGTTCCTGCGCATCATCGCCGAGCACCGCACCACCTGGGTGTTCGTCGCTCCCCCGATCGCGGTCGCGCTCGCGAAGCATCCGATCGTCGACCAGTACGACCTCTCCGCCGTGAAGGTGATCTTCTCCGGCGCCGCGCCTCTCGACGGCGCCCTGGCCTCGGCGGTGGCCAACCGCTTGGGGTGCATCGTGACCCAGGGGTACGGCATGACCGAGACCAGCCCCGCGGTCAACCTCATCTCCGAGGCGCGCACCGACATCGACCGCTCGACCATCGGGCCGCTCGTCCCGAACACCGAAGCACGGCTCGTCGATCCCGATTCGGGCGAAGACGTCACAGTGCCGGCAGAGGGCGCGAGCGAGCCCGGTGAACTGTGGGTGCGGGGACCGCAGGTCATGGTCGGCTACCTCAACCGCCCGGACGCCACGGCAGAGATGCTCGATGCCGACGGCTGGCTGCACACCGGTGATGTCGCCACCGTCACCGATGAGGGCATCTACCGTATCGTCGACCGGCTCAAGGAGCTCATCAAGTACAAGGGCTACCAGGTGGCTCCGGCCGTGCTGGAAGCCGTGCTGCTCGAGCATCCCTCCATCGCGGATGCCGCCGTGATCGGCGCACTCGATGAGGACGGCCAGGAGGTGCCCAAGGCCTTCGTCGTGCGACAGCCGGATGCCGACCTCGACGCCGACGCGGTCATGGCGCACGTCACCTCCCACGTCGCGCCGCACGAGAAGGTGCGGCAGGTGGAGTTCATCGACGTGATCCCCAAGTCGAGCTCGGGGAAGATCCTGCGCAAGGATCTGCGTACCCGCTGACGACGTCACCGGGTACACGAAGAAGCCCGCCATCCCTTTCGGGGTGGCGGGCTTCTTCGTGAGCGAAGTGCTTACTCGGACTTCTTCTCGACAGCGTCCTCGGCGGCAGCCTCGGCTGCTTCGCCCTCGGCCTGCGACTCGGCGCCGGCCTCGACGGTCTCGTCGGCGGGAGCCTCCTCGGCGGGAGCCTCCTCGACGACCTCAGCCGGCTTCTCGGCCTTCTCGGCCTTCGGAGCAGCAGCCTTCTTGGTCGACTTCGCCTTCGGGGTGACGGGCTCGAGGACGAGCTCGATCACGGCCATCGGCGCGTTGTCGCCCTTGCGGTTGCCGACCTTCGTGATGCGGGTGTAGCCACCCTCACGGTCAGCGACGAGCGGCGCGATCTCGGAGAACAGGACGTGCACGACTTCCTTGTCACCGATGACCGACAGCACGCGACGACGCGCGTGCAGGTCGCCACGCTTGGCGAAGGTGATCAGACGCTCGGCGAGCGGGCGAAGGCGCTTGGCCTTGGTCTCGGTCGTCTTGATCGACTTGTGGGTGTAGAGCGCCGCCGCGAGGTTGGCAAGCATCAGGCGCTCGTGTGCGGGGCCGCCTCCGAGGCGGGGACCCTTAGTGGGCTTGGGCATAATCGTCTAGCTCCTGGTCAGAAAGGTCGGGTATCAGAAGGACTCGTCTTCGCTGCCGCCGTAGAAGTGGGCGCCGTCGAAACCGGGCACCGAATCCTTGAGCGACAGACCGAGCGAGATGAGCTTGTCGCGCACCTCGTCGACCGACTTCTGGCCGAAATTGCGGATGTTCATGAGCTGCGTCTCCGACAGGGCGACGAGCTCAGAAACGGTGTTGATGCCCTCACGCTTCAGGCAGTTGTACGAGCGGACCGACAGATCGAGGTCCTCGATCGGCATCGACAGCTCGCTGGAGTTCACTGCCTCCACCGGCGCCGGGCCGATCTCGATGCCCTCGGCCTCGACGTTCAGCTCGCGGGCGAGACCGAACAGCTCGGTGAGCGTCTTGGCAGCCGAAGCGACGGCGTCGCGGGGGCTGATGGCCGACTTGGTCTCGACGTCGAGGACGAGCTTGTCGAAGTCGGTGCGCTCCCCGGCACGGGTCGCGTCGACGCGGTAGCTGACCTTGAGGACCGGCGAGTAGATCGAGTCGATCGGAATCTGACCGGCCTCGGCGTACTCGTTGCGGTTCTGCGTCGCCGAGACGTAGCCACGGCCACGCTCGATCGTGAGCTCGAGCTCGAACTTCGCGGTCTCGTTGAGGGTCGCGATGACGAGCTCGGGGTTCTGGATCTCGACACCGGCCGGAGCCGAGATGTCAGCGGCGGTGACTTCGCCCGAACCGGTCTTGCGCAGGTACGCGGTGATGGGCTCATCGCGCTCCGACGAGACGACGAGCTGCTTGATGTTGAGGATGATCTCGGTGACATCCTCCTTCACGCCGGGGATGGTGCTGAACTCGTGCAGCACGCCGTCGATGCGAACGCTGGTGACAGCAGCACCGGGGATCGACGACAGCAGGCTGCGGCGCAGCGCGTTGCCGATCGTGTAACCGAAGCCAGGCTCCAGAGGCTCGATGATGAACCGGCTACGGTTCTCGACGATCTTTTCCTCGGTCAGTGTGGGACGCTGTGCAATAAGCACTCTGTGTTCCTTTCGATCACATGCCCGCTATATGACATGTGGTGGGGTGAGGTTTTGAGTTGTGGAAGTCGATGCCCGCAACGCGGGCGTCGAGCCGCTCAAACCACGAAGGGACCGAGCGGCTCGACACGCGAATCAGACGCGGCGACGCTTCGGCGGACGGCAGCCGTTGTGCGCCTGCGGGGTGACGTCCTGGATCGAACCCACCTCGAGGCCGGCGGCCTGCAGCGAGCGGATCGCGGTCTCGCGGCCGGAGCCCGGACCCTTCACGAGGACGTCGACCTTCTTGAAGCCGACTCCGATGGCGAGCGTGAGGTCGCGCTCTCCAGCCCGAATCGAGTGGTGTGGCCCGACCTCGGCATCACCAAGGCGGAGCTGGCGGAGTACGTGCAGCTGGTGACGGTGCCGTTCCTGGCTGCGAACGGCAACCGCCCGGTGTCGCTCGAGCGGTTCCGCGACGGCATCGGGCCCGCAGGCGGAGCACGGGCCGAGGGCTTCTTCTCGAAGAACCCGCCCAAGGGGACCCCGGACTTCGTCGACGCCGTCACGGTGACCTATAACAGTGGGCGTCAGCATCCGCAGATCGTCCTGAACCGGGCGAGCGCGATCGTGTGGGCCGTGCAGATGAACACGATCGTGTTCCACCCCTGGGCGTCGCTCGCCACCGATGCCGACAACCCGGTCGAGCTGCGCATCGACCTCGACCCGCAGCCCGGCACCGACTTCGCGGATGCCGTGAGGGCCGCCCACGCGTTGCGCGAGGTGCTGCGCGAGGCCGGGTTGGACGCGTTCGCCAAGACCAGCGGCAACAGAGGCCTGCACGTGTTCGCGCCGATCGAGCCGACGCACGAGTTCCTGGACGTGCGGCATGCCGTGATCGCCGCCGGCCGCGAGCTGGAGCGGCGGATGCCGGATCAGGTCACGACGAACTGGTGGAAGGAAGAGCGCGGCGAGCGCATCTTCGTCGACTTCAACCAAGCCAACCGCGACCGTACGATGGCCGGCGCCTACAGCCCTCGCGCGCTTCCCGGCGCGACCGTCTCGACACCCGTGGCGTGGGACGAGCTCGACGGCCTCGACCCGACCGCGTTCACGGTGCGCAGCATCCCGAAGCGCCTGCAGGAGGTCGGCGATCCCTGGGCCGCGATGCAGGACGCATCGGGACGCATCGACACGCTGCTGGAGTGGTGGGAGCGCGACAGGGAGAACGGGCTCGGAGAGCTTCCCTTCCCGCCGGAGTTCCCCAAGATGCCGGGGGAGCCCCCACGCGTGCAGCCGAGCAAGAAGGTGGCGGCGAACTGGGACGACGACGGCGTGCCTGCGGAGAAGGACTGACGTCCCTCGGCCCAGGACAGCTCAGCTCAGGACATCCGCGAGGTCGTAGCCGGCGACGGTGTCCAGCTGCTCGTAGGTGCACGAGCGGGCATCGCGATCGGGGCGCCAGCGCTCGAACTGCACGGTGTGGCGGAAGCGGGCGCCTTCGAGCTGGTCGTAGCGCACCTCGAGCACCCGCTCGGGGCGCAGACGCACGAAGCTCACATCCTTCGATCCGCTGAACCGCGACCTCTCGCCCTCCGCGGTCACGGCGTCTCCTGCTTCGTCACGTTCGACCAGCGGGGCGAGCTCCTCGACGAGCTCCTGTCGGCGGGCGTCGCTCCACGCCGCCACTCCGCCGACCTGACGAAGCACTCCGTCGCCGCCGTACAGCCCGACCAGGAGCGAGCCGACTCCTGAACCGGACTTGTGGATGCGGTAGCCGAGCGCGACGACGTCGGCCGTGCGGGCGTGCTTGATCTTGAACAGGGTGCGCTTGCCCGGGGCGTAGGGCTGGTCGAGCGGCTTCGCGACGACGCCGTCGAGACCCGCGCCCTCGAACTCGGCGAGCCAGCGCACCGCCGCATCCCGATCACGGGTCGTGCGCGTGAGGTGCAGCGGATGCTCGACGCCCTCCATGAGAGTCTCGAGACGTGCCCTCCTGGTCTCGAAGGACTCGGCGAGCAGATCGTCTTCCCCGGAGGCGAGCAGGTCGAAGGCGACGAACATCGCAGGTGTCTCGACGGAGAGCTTCGCGATGCGTGAAGCCGCGGGGTGGATGCGCTGGCTCAGCGCCTCCCAATCCAGGCGCTGCGAGCCATGGGCCCCGGTGGCGACCACGATCTCGCCGTCGAGCAGGCATGGGCCAGGAAGCAGATCGGGGATCGCCTCGACCAGTTCGGGGAAGTAGCGGGTCAGGGGCTTCGCGCCGCGCGACCCGATCTCCACCGTCTCGCCGTCCCAGGCGATGAGCCCGCGGAATCCGTCCCACTTCGGCTCGTACAGCAGGCCGCCGGGGGTCTTCGCCGGGTCGGGTACCGCCGGCACCGCCTTGGCGAGCATCGGAGCCGGGATCTCGTAGCGCATGGTCCCATCCTGGCCGCAGGCGATCCGCGGCGGAAGGGGAGGGGATCAGTCGAAGAGGTCGGAGAGGGTTGCCGGTTCACCGGCATCCCGCAGAGCTGTGCGGGCAGCGTGCCAACCGGCCATGCCGTTCACGGACGGACCCGGGGGTGTCGCGGCTGATGCCAGATACACGCCGTGCATCGGCGTGCGCCAGGGGGCGGGGGAGAGGGTCGGGCGCCGCAGTGCCTGGCGCATGTCGAACACTCCGCCGGAGATGTCGCCACCGATCTCCGTGGGGGTGACCGCTGCGCGCGACGATGCCGGCACCGCGTGGTGCGCGAGGATGAGGTCGCGGAAGCCCGGTGCGAAGCGCTCGACCTGCGCGGTGATCGACTCGGTCGGGTCGAGGTCCGATCCCGGCGGCACGTGAATGTAGGCCCAGAGCACCGCCTTGCCCGCGGGAGCGCGGGAATCGTCGAGGATCGAGGGCTGCACGGCGAGCACATAGGGCCGTGCGCTCACTCGTCCGGCGGCGACGGCGTTCTCGCTCGCCCAGACCTCGGCGCGCGTGCCGCCCAGATGCAGGGTCGGCGCGTGGGCGACGTCGGGGTTCGCCCACGGGACCGGTCCGTCGAGGGCGAAGTCGACCTTCGCGGCTCCCGGCCCGTACCGGTACGAACGGAGCGCGCGGGCGTAACCCGCAGGAACGTCGGGGTGCGTGAGCGCGAGCCGCGGTGAGGTGTTCAGCAGCAGCAGGTCCCCGCGACGAGGATCGCCCCAGTCCAGAGCCCCCAGGTCGGAG
>NZ_JAGYWT010000530.1:0-1636 GCF_019279095.1 Microbacterium sp. BF1
CTCAAGGGCATCATGGGCCAGGCGATCGTCACGATCGAAGCCCGCAAGGGCGTCTACAAGGAGCAGCGATCGAGCCGTGCATCAGCACGCTCCAGGCCGTGCTGCCGAGGGGGTCGTGGTAGTCGACCTCGAACGCGACCTCCAGCGGCTCGCTGCTCAGGGCGCCCAGCACGCCGTCGGGCGTGGTGCGAAGAAGTAGATCGTGCCCCGAGACGGCGAAGTTCACGGGAAGGATCTGCACTCGTCCCTCATGGACGAAACCGACGCGGCCGATGGTGGTGGTGGTCAGCAACTCATAGGACTGCTGCTCGTCGAGCACTCGGATCATTTCGCGCGCTCCTTCCCTCTGGCGCCAGGCTATCCAGCGCGGCACACGCCCTCAAGGGGTTCTCCGAGCGGGACGCTCTGTCCCCGCCATCCGGCGGACTCCGGGCCCCGGATCGGCCCCGGCTGGCGGGTTAGCCTCGAGTGCGGCGTGCGCGAGGCTGGCGGAACGCCGTCGCGATGGCGGCCGAGGACAAAGGAGTTCTGATGACTGACACCACGCTGAGACGACCGCCCTTCGATCCCGAGCTCGAGGCCGCCCTCGCCCTCGTCGGCGACCAGCTGCCGTCGACCTTGACGCCCGAGATGATCCCGCTGATGCGCCAGTCGCCGGTGAGCGGTGAGGAGGAGATCTTCGCCGTGCTCGCCGAGCGGGGCTTCACCCGGCGCGATGTCACGATCGCCGGCCACGGTGGCGACGAGATCGTCGTATCGGTGGTCGAGAAGGAGGGGCGTACGGGCACGGGCCCCGGCTTCTTCCACACCCACGGCGGGGGCATGATCATCGGCAACCGCTGGCTGGGTGTGGCCGGGTTCCTCGAGTGGGCCGAGCGTTTCAACGGAGTGATCGTCACGGTCTAGTACCGGCTCGCCCCCGAGTTCCCCGATCCGTATCCGGTGGAGGACTGCTACGCGGCCCTGCTGTGGACGGCCGAGAACGCCGAGGAGCTCGGCATCGACCTCTCTCTGGGAGGCCGGGGTGCAGGCCGAGCTGCACGTGTGGGCAGGCGGCTTCCACGGCTTCGATATGTTCGCCCCGCACGCCGCCGTCGCCCAGGCCATGCTCGCCGCGCGCGACAACTGGGTGAACCGCCTGCTCTCCTGAGTCCGGACTCCGCTCTACGGGGCCGTGCGCCGACCCCGTAGGGTGGAATCCCTGCGTGATGGAGCCCGACATGCAAGATCTGCTGGGGCGTCTCACCGCCCTCGACCCGGATGCCAGCGAGACGCTCAAGGTCGTCACGTACTTCGATGCCCTCGTCGCCCGTTCTGTGGGCGTCGAGAGCATGGTGCGAGGCGCGGCGGTGCTGAGCGGCGCGACGGTCGGACAGCGCGACGGTCGACAGATCGTGCGCGTGCGCCCCGATGGGGTGCGTGTGGATCCGCTCGAGCCGTCCCCTGCCTGGCCGGTCAGGGAGAGCGGACCGGATGCCGTCGCCTGGATCGAGCGCGAGGGAGATGCGCACACGAACGACGCGATGATCCTGGAACGGTTGAGCCTCGCGCTCGGCATCATCCGCGCGCGCCGCTCGGTCGGACCCGAGAGCGCTGTCGAGCTCGCCATCAGCTCCTACGCCGGCGCGGAGGAGAG
>NZ_JAGYWT010000531.1:0-1634 GCF_019279095.1 Microbacterium sp. BF1
GGTCACGCACCTGGCTCCTCTTCACCTGCGCAGCGCGGCCGGGGGCATCCAGCTGGACCGGAACGGCCGCGGTACGACGGCTGTCGCAGACCCCCGCGTGCAGCTGGTCGGCTACGGTCCGTCGGCGAGCACGATCGGTGCCAATCGTGCCGGTCGCTCGGCGGCGAAGGGAGTGCAGCGGGCGCTGCAGTCCACGAACGCGCGCGTCACCAGCGGTTGAGCACCTCTTCCGCGAATCCTTCGATGCCGTCGACATGCACCTGCGTTCCGGTGTCGTCCCGTACCCAGCCCGACCAGACGCCGAAGAGCTGATCCGTCCTGCTCGAGATCACCAGGGCATTCGTGCGCGAGTGCTTGTCATAGAACGGGGTGAAGGTGAGGTCGGCGCTCGTCCCGTGCACACGCCACGGGCGCAGGAACTGCTCGGGGTCGTAGTCCCAGACGAGCTCCTCGCTGATCTTCGACAGGCGTCCGTCGACCAGCAGCGCGTTCTCGGTCGCCCCGGAGCCGTCGGTCCATTTCGAGCCCAGCTGCAGCCCTATGACGCGACCGTCGACGGTACCGCTCCCCGCCGCCCAGTTCCAACGCACACGGTAGGGCCAGCGTCCGCGCCCGTGGTCGAGCACCGCCCAGCTGCCCGCGGACACGTCGTGGGTGACGCCGTCCACCGTCACCGTCCCTGTCGTCGGGCGTGCCACATCCTTCACCGTGTACTGGAAACGGGAGATGTCCTCTCCTCGGCGCCAGGGGACGACGACACCGAGGGACTCGTGACCGGGAGGACGGCCCGCCAGCAGGTCGAAGGACACCCGTGGAGCGGTGCCACGCAGACGGGTCCCGTCGAACGTCTCGTCGACGTCGATGGTGATGCGACGGGTGCGCGCTCGGGCGGGCCCTGCACCGAGAGACGCCGGTAGCGTCGCGCCGCGGCCTCCCGGCGATATCACCGTCGTGCCGATGTCGTCACCGGTCGCTCGGTCGAGCACCCACACCTCATGCAGCGACATGTAGTCGACGCACGACACCGTGAAGGCGATGATGTGCGACGCCGTCATCACGTTCCAGTACTCCCAGCGCTTGTTGCGCCCCCAATGACCGCGGCCCGGGATCCCCGAGGTGTCGTGCACCGGTACGCGCGACCAGCCCAGCGCATCGTGGTTCAAGGCCCCGTCGGGGGTGGTGAGTGACACGTGCGCGGTGATCTCGCGCTCGATCAGCGGTGTGGGCATCGTCGTCCTGCTGTCGGGAGGGACACCGTCTCGGGTCGGCGTCGTTGACCCGAGTGTAGAGGACCGAGTGTCGGGTTCGGGATCGACAGCGACCAGAACCCCGCCGAGGTCGGGGAGGGGAGCGTAGGGTGAAGACATGTCGCGAATCATCGTCTTCGGCGGCCATGGCCGCATCGCCCTCCTGCTCGCGCCGCTCCTGGTCGCTCGAGGGGATGAGGTGACGGGAGTGATCCGCAACCCGGATCATTCCTCCGATGTGGAAGCCGGCGGGGCGAAAGCGCTGGTCGCCGACGTCGAGAGCATGGATGTCGAGGCGCTCGCCGAGATCATCCGAGGTCACGACGCCGTCGTCTGGTCGGCAGGTGCCGGCGGCGGGTCTGCCGAGCGCACCTACGCGGTCGACCG
>NZ_JAGYWT010000532.1:0-1622 GCF_019279095.1 Microbacterium sp. BF1
CCCCGCTCACCGTCGCCGCGTGGCTGTCCTGGGCCCTGGGGCGCGCGAGCCACGCGGGCCGATACCTCGATATGGTGCGCGAGATCGACCCCCGCTACCCCCTCGCCGCCCTCCTCGAGACGATGATCGGCGGTGCGATGCTCCCGGAGTGGGCGTTCCGGTCTCGCTCGGCGGAGTGAAGGCGGAGCGGGGTGAAGGCGAGGCGGGGTGAAGGCGGAACGGATCGGGCTACTTGACCAGGGGGAAGAGGATGGTCTCGCGAATGCCCAGGCCGGTGATGGCCATCAGCAGGCGATCGATTCCCATGCCCATTCCTCCGGACGGCGGCATACCGTGCTCGAGAGCCCGCAGGAACTCCTCGTCGACCGGCATCGCCTCGACATCACCGCGGGCTGCGAGCTTGGCCTGCTCGACGAAGCGCTCGCGCTGGATCACGGGGTCCACGAGCTCGGAGTACCCGGTCGCCAGTTCGAAACCGCGGATGTACAGGTCCCACTTCTCCACGACGCCCGCGATCGAGCGGTGTTCACGGACCAGGGGCGACGTGTCGACGGGGAAGTCCATCACGAACGTCGGGCGAACGAGATCGCCCTTCACGAAGTGCTCCCACAGCTCCTCGACGAGCTTGCCGTGAGTGGCTTGCGGCGGCAGATCGACGTCGTTCTCCTGAGCGAACGCGATCAGGTCTTCGACCGAGTCCTGAGGGGTGACGGTGCGACCCGAGGCGGCGGAGAGCGACTCGTACATCGAGATGCGGTCCCACTCGCCACCCAGCTCGTACTCGGTGCCGTCGGCCCAGGTCACGGTCGTGGACCCGGCGACCGCGATCGCCGCGTTCTGCACGAGCTCCTGCGTGAGCGCGGCCATCTGGTTGTAGTCGCCGTATGCCTGATAGGCCTCCAGCATCGCGAACTCGGGGCTGTGCGTGGAGTCGGCGCCCTCGTTGCGGAAGTTGCGGTTGATCTCGTAGACGCGCTCGATGCCGCCGACCACCGCGCGCTTCAGGTAGAGCTCCGGCGCGATGCGCAGGTAGAGCTCGGTGTCGAACGCGTTCGAGTGGGTGATGAACGGGCGAGCGGAGGCCCCGCCGTGCTGCACCTGCAGCATGGGAGTCTCCACCTCGAGGTAGTCGTGGCTCGTGAAGGTCGAACGCAGGCTCGCGTTGACGGCGGCCCGGGCGCGCACCGTGTTGCGCGCCTGCTCCCGCACGATCAGGTCGAGGTAGCGGCTGCGCACGCGTCCTTCCTCGCTGAGCTCGGAGTAGGCGTTGGGCAGCGGCAGGATCGCCTTGGCCGCGATCGTCCAGTCGTCGGCCATGATCGACAGCTCGCCGCGGCGGCTGGAGATGACCTCGCCGTGCACGAACACGTGGTCGCCCAGGTCGACGTACTCCTTCCAGTTCGCCAGCGATTCCTCGCCGACGTTCGCAAGGGAGATCATCGCCTGGATGCGCGATCCGTCACCCGCCTGCAGTGTGGCGAAGCAGAGCTTGCCGGTGTTGCGGCTGAACACCACCCGACCCGCGACCCCGACGATGACGCCGGTCTCGGCGCCCGCCTCGAGCTCGCCGTACTCGGCGCGCAGCGCGGGAATCGTGTGCGTCACGGGCACGCCGACCGGGA
>NZ_JAGYWT010000533.1:0-1620 GCF_019279095.1 Microbacterium sp. BF1
ACCAGGCCGCGCTCGTAGAAGAACACGTCTCCCGGCTGCTTGGTGACGGTCGAGCCGTCTTCCTCGACCTCGTAGGCGGAGGACTCGCGCTCATCGCGCAGCTCGTGGCGTGACGGCGGCGAGCGGGCTGACGATGTCACGCTGACGCAGCATGAGCGCCTCGGCGGCGGCATCCGGATACCCCATCGAGATGCGCATCATGAATCGGTCGCGCTGCGCTTCCGGGAGGGCGTAGGTGCCCTCCATCTCCAGGGGATTCTGCGTCGCGACGACCAGGAACGGCTGGGGCAGCAGGTGCGTGGCGCCGTCGACCGTGACCTGACCCTCCTCCATCGCCTCCAGCAGGGCGGACTGCGTCTTGGGGGAGGAGCGGTTGATCTCGTCGGCGATCACGATGTGGGCGAACACGGCGCCGCGCTTGAACTCGAACTCGCGATCGACCGGGTTGTAGACCGACACACCCGTGACGTCACCGGGGAGCAGGTCGGGGGTGAACTGGATGCGGCGCACGGTCGCGTCCACGCTCGCGGCGAGAGCCCTGGCGAGCATTGTCTTGCCGACGCCCGGCACGTCTTCGATCAGCAGGTGCCCCTCGGCCAGCAGGCAGACGAGAGCGCTGCGCACCGCATCCGGCTTGCCGTCGATGACCTGGCCGATCGAACCGAGGATCGCAGAGGTCTGCGCGGCGAACGTCTCGGCATCGATCGATACCGGGATCAGGGGGGCGTTCTCTGGCATGCGTTCCCTCTCACGTCGGCGCCGCGGTGCGCGTTATTCGATCGTAAGCCTGCACAGGGTGCGCCGCTCTGGCAGGTTCCCCTGAGGATGCGCGGGGAGGAGAGACACGATTCGGACCATTGCGCCGGTCGGGTTAGGATGGTTGACGGCTCTCCGCGTGGCGGCATCCAGGCCAATTCCCCCAGGGCGGAAACGCAGCAAGGGTAACCGGGCTCTGCTGGGTGCGCGGAGAGTCATTTTCTTTTCCTGCGGGCTCTCCCGACCGCACGCTCAGCCCCCTCGTAGCTGCACCTGCGACAATCGTCCGGTGACCGTCACCCCGCAGCAGAAGGCGCAGCATCCGCTCGGCCGATTCGCTTCGCCGGTGCTCCTGCTCGTCGTGATGTGGGTCGTGCAGTTCGCCGATGCGATCCTTCCCGGCTCGTTCACCGGATTCGGGCTGCGGTCCTGGGACGCCTCGGGGCTCGGCGGCATCGTGCTCGGTCCGCTCCTGCACGCGAACTGGCAGCACCTCATCGCCAACTCCGTGCCTCTGTTCGTGCTGGGCTGTCTCGTGGCGGTCGAGGGAACGCGTCGGTTCTGGGCCGTCACCGCCATCGTCGCGGTCGTGGGCGGTATCGGCACCTGGGTGTTCAACGCCCCAGGAACCCTGACGGTCGGTGCCTCGGGTCTGGTCTTCGGCTACTTCGGCTACGTCGTGATGCGGGTGTTCGCCCCCGGTCGCGTCGCGCACCGCATCCTCTACGCCGTGATCGCCGTCATCGTGATCGCGCTCTACGGCGGATCCATGCTCGTCGGGGTCTTCGGCGTCGCCGAGGGCATCTCCTGGCAGGGGCACCTGTTCGGCGCGATCGGCGGCGGCCTCGCCGCTCTCGTCGGGCG
>NZ_JAGYWT010000534.1:0-1618 GCF_019279095.1 Microbacterium sp. BF1
TCTCCTTCACCATCGGAACATCCTTCGCCACCTCAGACGCCACACTCAAAACCCTCCCCGCTCGACGACTCGTCCTCATCCACGGCGTGGTCTCCTTCTTCTACAACGCCCTTGTCGTCGCCGTCGCTGTCGCGGTGATGTCCGTGAATCCCGCGGCGCGCGCCCAGGACAGCAGCCGGCGTCCCGCATCCGGCTCCCCGCCGTTGGCCCGTGCCGCCGCACGGTACAGGGTGAGCCAGCGATCGAGCTCCGGCAGTTCCGGGAAGCAGAGGAAGCCCGCGTAGTCCGCGTCTCGCGCGGCGACGATCCCCCCGGGAACGGCGACGCGGCGCATCTCGCGCAGGGCCGTCACCGGGTCGCCGACGTGCTGGAGCACCTGGTGCGCGTGCACGACATCGAACGAGTCGTCGGGAAAGCTCAGCGCGTGCACGTCCTCGATCGAGAACGAGAGGTTGGTGAGCCCGCGCTCGGCCACGAGTCCCTGCGAGAGCGACAGGGCGCTCTCATCGATCTCGGTGGCCGTGACGTGGGCGACGATGCCGGCGAAATCGGCCGTGATGCTGCCCGGCCCCGCACCCACGTCGAGAAGACGGGTCGTGGCGGTGAGGTGCGGGCGAAGGTACTCGGCGGAGTTCGCGATGTCGCGCACGTTGTGCGAGCGGAGGACGGATTCGTGATGTCCATGCGTGTACGAGGCCATGCGGCCCAGTCTGGCAGAGCGTGCGCTCAGTGCAGGTCGGCGACCATGCGACGGATGGCCTCGCGGTCGGGCTTGCCCGAGGAGAGCACCTCGATCTCGTCCACCATGATCAGCCGGACGGGACGGGCGTGCTTGCCGAGTTCGTCCTCGACGGCGTCGCGAGCGTGCGCGAGCTGCTCCGACTCACTGCGGCGGAGCACCTCGCCCCGAGCCGCGACGATCACGGACGCCTCGCCCCAGCGCTCATCCTCCACGCAGACGACCACGGCCTCATGAAGGCCCGCGATCCGGCGGACGATCCGCTCCACACGGTCGAGGGAGATGTTGATCCCTCCGGACACGATCACGTTGTCGGCGCGGCCGTGCACACGGACGACACGGTCTTCGACGAGGCCGAGATCGCCCGTGCGGTACCAGCGGATGCCGTGCTCATCGCGCACGAACGTGCGGGCGGTCAGCGACCCGTCGCGGAGATACCCTTCGGCGAGCATGGGACCGGCGATGCGCAGCTCACCGTCGACCGTCCGCACGCTGACCGTGTCGAGGGGCACACCGTCGTAGACGCATCCCCCACTGGTCTCGGTCGAACCGTAGGTGCGCACCAGTCGCACACCGAGGTCGGCCGCCCGTTCCCGCAGCGGCTCCGGGAGGGCCTGGCCGCCCACCAGGATCGCCCGATAGGCCTGCAGTGCCGCCCGCACGGCGGTGTCATCCGCCGCGTCGAGCAAGGTCGCGACCTGAGCGGGGACGAGGGAGGTGTACAGGTCGGGGATCCCCGCCTTCGACGCCGGCCGCAGCATCTCGAGAGTCGCCTCGGCGAACGACACCGGCGAGAACCGGCCCTCGATCCGTGCCGGTCGCGTGTCGGCGAGGATCGACCGCACCAGCACCTGAAGCCCCGCGACATAGCCGGCCGGC
>NZ_JAGYWT010000535.1:0-1616 GCF_019279095.1 Microbacterium sp. BF1
GGCCGCGGCGATCAGCTCAATCCGGCGCTCGCACGGGGTCGCTTCGACTGGATCCTGGTGCCCAGCGAGCAGGGCCTCTCGACGCCCGTGGTCTACGAACGTCTCGACCTGCTGCGCGAGGAGGAGGGCGCCCTCGCCGATGACCCGTCGTTGTCGCTAGACGTGCCGATCCCGGTGCTGCAGGCTCTCCGGTCGGGCGACCCGGTTCAGCTCGCCGAGACGCTGTTCAACGACCTGCAGGCCGCGGCCCTCTACGAACGGCCCGACCTCGCCGAGACGATCCGGCAGGGCGTCGCCGCCGGAGCGCTCCAGGGCATCGTGTCGGGATCAGGACCCACGGTCGCGCTGCTCTGCCCCGACCCCGAGACGGCACAGGACGTGCAGTCCTCCCTGCGGGAGACCGGCCTCGATCCGCTCCACGTGCACGGTCCGGTGCCCGGCGCGCGCATCATCGGCTGAGCGGACGCCGTTTCGGCGGGATGCGGCCTCACCCCGCGTTGAGCAGGGCGCTCACACGGTAGGGGATCACCTCGCGGAGGAAGAGACTCGTCGAGGTGCGGAGGATGCCGGGGCATAGGCGCACGACTTCTGCCACGCGGTAGAGGTCGTCCGGGTCCTTGGCGACGACCCGCAGCAGCAGGTCGGTGTCGCCGGCGGGAGCGAAGCACTCCAGCACCTCGGGCACGCGGCTGAGGGCATCGATGGCGGCGGTGATCTGATGCTGATCCAACTCGACCAGGATCGACGCCGCGACGCCGCGACCCAGGGCCTGAGGGAGGATGCGTGAGCTGTGCGCGCGCAGGTATCCGCCCGATTCGAGGCGGTCGAGACGGGCATGCACCGTGCCGCGGGCGAGACCCAGATCCTGGGCGATCAGGGCGACCGGCCGCCGCGGGTCCGTGTCGAGCACCGTGAGGATCCTCCGGTCGGTCTCGTCGAGGTTGGCCATTTCGATCACTGTCGCCTTCGTCATCGGGTCATGATTGATCGAATCGATCAACCAGAATCCACTCTATGGTCTTCGTGATCGTCGTGTGTTGGAATCAGTGTCAGAAACGCAGGATGTCGGCCACGAGCGGACATCGAGCACACTCGACGCGGAGGCCACGAGCCCGCAGTCGCCGAGTGCAGGCGAGGAGAACGGATCCTGGAACACCATCTGGAGGGGGCGGCGACGGCGGAAGCTGCGCACGTCCACGCCGTCGAGCGTGATTGCACCCTCGCTGATCGGTGCGAGCCCGATCGCGGCGCGGGCCAGCGTCGACTTGCCCGAACCCGACTCGCCCACGAGCCCCACCACGGATCCGGAGGGGACGACGAGGGAGACGTCGTCGACGGCGGTGAGACCTACCCGATGCGTGCCGTAGCGTACGCTGACCCGATCGAAACGCAGCTCGCTCATCGCAGGACCGTCTCTTCCTCTTCCGCCGCCGTGGCGATCGCCACCGGTACCGCTGTCTCACCGCTGACCGGATGCCAGCAGGCGACAAGGTTGGCCATGAAGGCGAACACCACCCAGAACAGCACGGCGCCCAGCGTCGGTCCGAACACCGTGGCCGCCCCGCCCAGAAGGAGGATGGTCCACAGGAAGAACGTCAGCGACGTCGAGTAGCTGC
>NZ_JAGYWT010000536.1:0-1613 GCF_019279095.1 Microbacterium sp. BF1
GCGTCTTCACGACCGCGGCACCGGCATGAGCGTCGAGGAACTCCTGCAGCTCGGCGGTCGTTCGCACGGAAGCCCAGTCCGGCTGCGGCACGCCGAGCGCGGCCAGGCGAGCCCGCATCACGAGCTTGTCCTGCGCGAACTGGAGCGCATCCGGGCCGGGGTGCACGACGACTCCATCGGCCACGAGAGCACGAAGCACGTCCTGCGGCACATGCTCATGGTCGAAGGTCACCACGTCGACGTCCGCCGCGAAGGCGCGCACCGTCTCGAGATCGCGATAGTCGCCGACCGCCGTGGCTGCCAGCGCGGCGGACATGCCCTCGCCTTCCGCGAGCACACGCAGTTCGAGTCCGAGCTCGACCGCCGGAGCGATCATCATCCGGGCCAGCTGTCCTCCACCGATCACGCCCACACGCAGCGCCATATGCCGCCTCCATTCGTCTGCCCCCATTCTCCCGCACCGGCCGGGGCGCGCACGACACGTTCCGGACCTCGGGTGTGCGCGACGTGCCGGGTGGATGGCTCGCCGAGCTCCGCCGAGGGTCAGTCGCCGCTCGCCTGGGCGTCGCGGTGGGCGAGGATCTGCCCGACCTCGATCTGATCCGCCAGCGTCTCGTGCACGAGGGTCACGTTGGGAACGTTCGGCAGCCGCAACGGAGCGTCGACGCCGTTCGAGAGAGTGATGTTCCCGGCCCCCCACATCCGCTGCAACGGCCCGCGACGAACCGCGATCGTGTATCCCCGAGCATGCGACATCTCACGGCGCTGGCGTGCCCCGATGCCGTGACGGGCGATGACGCGCCTCGTCGTCACGGTGGTGGATCGGGAGTACCAGATGACGAAAGGCACGACGACGGCGAGGATGACCAGCACCCCCGCGGCGGTGAGGAGCATCCAGTTCTCGAAGCCCGCCGGCAGGTTCCCGTAGAAATATGCGGTGGCGCCGAAGGTCGCGATGAGCACCAGAGCCGACCAGAACAGTCGGCGCGCGTGACCTCGGAAGCGCGCGATCAGCAGCTCCTCCGTCGGCATGCCGGGCGGCGGCATCAGAGGCCGGCCGCCGAACGTCACAGGCTGGGTCACCCCACCATTGTGCCTGTGATCTGCGACATTCCCGTCTGTGCGGCGGCGTGTCAGGTTCCGGCAGGACGCACATGCACGACGTCGCCCGCCGAGACGGCGTGCTCGACGCCCTCCGAGACGACGAGAAGGCGACCATCGGCATCGATCGCCGTCGCGCTGCCCTCCAGGACGCGATCGCCGGGCATCGACACCCGTACGGTCTGCCCGAGCGTCGCACACGACGCCGTCACCACGGGGTGGAGACCACTCGCGACGGCGTCACCCGCGGCGACGAGAGCCGACAGATGTCCGTCGAGCGCCTCGAGATAGCTCGCCAGCAGCAGATCCTCATCGACCTCGACGCCGAGCACGGCGAACGACGTCGCCGTCGACACGGGGAGCTGATCGCTCGCCATGGCGGTGAGACCGAGAGACACTTGGCTCGTTGCGCGAGTTGATCAAACAGGGCCGGGTTGAGTTCAAGGTCTTCACTAGGCGTCCGCTGCACGGAAAGACTTACATTTTCTACCGGGATGACCTTAACAACCCGA
>NZ_JAGYWT010000537.1:0-1612 GCF_019279095.1 Microbacterium sp. BF1
GGGGTGCAGTTCGCGGTCTTCGGCGTCTACATGGGAGCCGCGTTCGCGCCGAACCACAAGGGGATGCCGATCATCGAGCCCGGCGCCCGTCTCGACTTCTTCACCAAGCAGGTGCGCACCTCCCGCATCCCGAAGCACCCCTGAAGACGGAGACCATCGGTCCCGCACTCGCCGTGTCCATGAACGACACCGCGAGACGGGACGGGTGGTCTCCGTTCTCGTCGGGCACATCCACCCAGCCCGCGCAGAGACCCGATCGCTAGGATCGTGAGTGATGATTCTCCCCCTCGCTGACACCGACCCATCCGCGGAAATCCCCCTCCCCGATTGGGTGAAGGCGCTGCTCGTCTGGCTTGGTGAGGCCGGTATGAAGGCCCTCACCGTCGCGATCATCATCGCCAGCTGTGTCGTGATCGGCCTCGTTCTGCGCATAGTCATCCGACGTGTCGTGCACCGTATCGTCGACAGCGCCAAGAACAAGGCGTCGGTCGACGACACGCAGGCCCTCGAACGATCCCCCCTCGCCGACATGCGCCTCGTGCAGCGCACGCGCACGCTGGGGACGATCCTGCAGAACATCGTCAACGTGATGCTCGTCGTCATCGCGATCGTGCTCATCGTGAACGCGATCGACAACAGCCTCCTCGGCTCCCTGACCCTCCTGACCGCCGCCGTCGGCGCCGGCCTCGGCTTCGGCGCCCAGAACATCGTCAAGGACGTGCTCAACGGCATGTTCATCGTCGCCGAAGACCAGATCGGCATCGGCGACGTGGTCGATCTCGGTCTCGCGAGCGGCGTCGTCGAGTATGTCAGCGTGCGCATCACCCAGGTGCGCGACGTCAACGGCACCCTCTGGTACGTGCGCAACGGCGAGGTCACCCGCATCGGCAACATGTCGCAGGGCTGGGCGCGTTCCATCATCGACCTGGGCGTCCCCGCAGACTCCGACCTGGAGCAGGTCGAGCACATCATGCTCGAGACGGCGCAGGGGCTGGCGAAGGATGCACCTCTTGCGGATGCAGCATCAGGTACTCGAGCAGCGTGAGTGCTTTCGGGGTGAGGGTGAGTTCGGTGTCGCCCCGCCACACGCGACGCGCGGTGCGATCCAGCGTGATGTCCAGGGCCTGCAGCCGTTGCGAGCCCCGGAGGGCACCGGCGCCCTGCGAGCTTCGACGCAGCACGGCGCGGATGCGCGAGATCAGCTCGTGTGGATCGAAGGGCTTGTTCAGGTAGTCGTCCGCGCCCTCGTCGAGGGCCGCGCTGCGCTCCCACGACTCGCCGACCTGGGTGAGCAGGATGATGGGGAGCCAGAGCTGCCGGCCCCGGATGCGACGGACGAACTCGCGCCCGTCGACATGGGGCATGATCACGTCGCACACCACCAGGTCGGGCACCTCGCGCTCCACCTCGGCCAGACCTGCGCGCCCGTCTTCGGCGACGCGCACGTCGAAGCCGCTCCTTCCCAGGAACGCGGTCAGCGCCCCATACTGCCCCGCTCACTCCGAACACCAACAGCATCAAGGGGATCGTGGCACCGGGCAGCCTGCCCAACTGGGTGACTAGTGCCGTGAGGTAGGTGAAGACAGCGAAGTGCCCGACCAACACCAGCCCT
>NZ_JAGYWT010000538.1:0-1612 GCF_019279095.1 Microbacterium sp. BF1
AGAACGTGCGGGCGAGGAGTCGTTTGAGCATGGAACAACCGTAAGCGAGAATCGCCGTCCGTCCACTGTCGAGGCGTCTCGCCCGGTTCGGCGCCACGTGCGTCGGGCAGGCGTACGATCGAGGGATTCCGCCTCCGGCCCCGTCCCCGGCCCCGATTTCCTCGCGGGCCCGACCGTTAAGGTAGAAGCATGACGTATTCCGTCGCCGTCTCCGGCGCATCCGGCTACGCAGGCGGCGAGATTCTGCGCCTCCTGGCCGATCATCCCGACATGGAGATCCGCACCGTCACGGCGCATTCGAACGCCGGACAGCCTCTCGTCGACCACCAGCCGCACCTGCGCTCCCTCGCGCACCTGACCCTGCAGGACACGACGCCGGAGATCCTCTCCGGCCACGACATCGTGTTCCTCGCGCTCCCGCATGGGCAGTCGGGGCAGTACACCGACGCTCTGGGCGATGCCCCTCTCGTGATCGATGCCGGGGCCGATCATCGGCTCACCTCGGCTTCGGCATGGGATGCGTTCTACGGTGGCGCCTTCCACGATCCGTGGACCTATGGCGTGCCGGAACTCGTCGTGGGCGGGGTCAAGCAGCGCGAGCACCTCCGGGGAGCGACGCGCATCGCCGCCCCCGGCTGCAACGCCTCGACCGTGAGCCTCAGCCTCGCTCCGGGCGTCGCCGCCGGAGTGATCGACCCCTCGGACATCGTGTCGGTGCTCGCCGTCGGCCCGTCGGGAGCGGGGAAGAGCCTCAAGACGAACCTCCTCGGCAGCGAGATCCTCGGCACCGCCAACCCCTACGCGGTCGGCGGGACGCACCGGCATATCCCGGAGATCCGTCAGGCGCTCGCCGCGGCTTCCGGCGCGGACGCCGACGGGATCCGGATCTCGTTCACCCCCGTGCTGGTGCCGATGTCCCGGGGGATCCTCGCCACCTCGACCGCGCCGATCGTCGATGGGGCGACCGACGCGCAGATCCGCGACGCCTGGGAGAGCACCTACGCCAGCGAGACCTTCGTGCACCTGCTCCCGGAGGGACGCTTCCCGCGCACGGCCGACGTGCTCGGCGCCAACACCGCGTTGATCGGCCTCGCCATCGATCGTGCCGCGAACCGGGTGACCGTGGTCACCGCCGTCGACAACCTCGTCAAGGGCACAGCGGGAGCAGCCATCCAATCCATGAACATCGCGCTGGGGCTTCCCGAAGCCCGCGCCCTCTCAGTGAACGGAGTCGCGCCGTGAGCGTCACCGCCCCCGCAGGATTCGAAGCGGCCGGAGTCGCCGCAGGGCTCAAGTCGACCGGCAAGCCGGACGTCGCCGTGGTCGTCAACCGTGGACCGCGCAAGGTCGGCGCCGCCGTCTTCACGAGCAACCGGGCCAAGGCCAACCCGATCATCTGGTCGCAGCAGGCCGTCGCCGACCGCGTGGTGGAGGCCGTGGTGCTCAACTCCGGAGGGGCGAACTGCTTCACCGGATCCTTCGGGTTACCGTGCCCAACATGAGGGCCTGGTCGCCGATGGCTCCATCGTCGTGGAGGGTGGGACGGCCCGCACAACCCGTGACATCGTCTTCGGCTCACCCTCGACGGCGGGTGCGGTCGCACTCGGCCGCT
>NZ_JAGYWT010000539.1:0-1611 GCF_019279095.1 Microbacterium sp. BF1
AGCAACGGCCCAACGGAGGCCATCAACGGCCGGCTCGAGCACCTTCGCGGTTCCGCCCTCGGCTTCCGGAACCTCACGCACTACGTCGCCAGATCGCTCCTCGAAGCCGGCGGATTCAGACCGCTCCATCTACCAGCGCATCGTCGCCGCCTACCGCGAACCCGACAAGAACAAGGCGAAGGAGATGATGCGGGCGGTGATCGACTCTGTCAGCAACGGCGTCCCCGCGCTGCTCAAAGAGGTCCGTCGCCTCGGCCGCACACTGAAGCAGCGCGCCGCGGACATCCTCGCGTTCTTCGACCGCCCCGGAACGAGCAACGGCCCAACGGAGGCCATCAACGGCCGGCTCGAGCACCTTCGCGGTTCCGCCCTCGGCTTCCGGAACCTCACGCACTACGTCGCCAGATCGCTCCTCGAAGCCGGCGGATTCAGACCGCTCCTACACTCTCATTCGCGATGAGCCGTATAACGCATCTTTTTCTTCCTTCTCTGTTCCTTGGTCACTCGTAGTCGTAGAAGCCGTGGCCCGTCGAGATGCCGAGCTTGCCCTTGTCGATGTAGTTCTCCTTCAACCAGGCGGCGATCTTCTGAGCCTCCGGGCTGCCGTGCGACATGATGTTGTACGGCGTGGTCAGCCCGATGACGTCGTAGATCTGGAACGGCCCCATGGGGGCGCCGGTCGCGATGCGCCAGACCTTGTCGACGTCATGCGGCTCCGCGTATCCGCCGGCGGCGAGCTCGGCTGCGGCGTTCAGGAAGGGCACCAGGAGAGAGTTCAGGACGTAACCTGCCTTCTCCTTGTGGATCGGAATCGGCACCATGCCGATCTCGGCCGCGAAGTCGACGATCTCATCGAAGACGGCGGGGTCGGTCTCGTCCGTTCCCATCACCTCTCCGGTGTTGAACTTCCAGACCTGATTGGCGAAGTGCAGAGCGAGGAACTTCTGCGGCCGGCCGGTGAAGTCCTTCATGTCGCTGGGCAGCAGCGTCGAGGAATTGGTCGCGAAGATCGTCTTCTCCGGCGCCACCTCGGCGAGCTTCTCGTAGGTCTCCTGCTTCAGCTTCAAGACCTCGGGGATCGCCTCGATCACCAGATCCGCGTCCTTGACGGCGTCTGCCAGGTCGGAGGAATACGTCAGGTTCTCGAGCGCCTTCTCCGCCTTCCCCTCGGCGGCCCCGGCGACGCCGTCCTGCTTGTAGGTCTCTGCCAGTGACGAGAAACGTGACTTCGCCTTCTCGAGAATCTCGTCACTGATGTCGTAGGCGACGACGTCGAAGCCGCTGAACGCCGTCTGGAACGCGATCTGCGATCCCAGGACGCCGGTGCCGAGGACTGTGACCTTGTGGATGCTGCTCATTCTGCTCTCCTTCATTTCCGGTTCTGTGTGGTTGTCATGGTCGACGTTCGCCGGTTGCCTCGCGGGTCGCCGCCAGCCCCCGCACGATCTGCGCGATCTGGTGGCGGAGGTCGTCTCGCAGATCGTAGGCCGTACAGCAGTATCGCGACGAGCATCCCGGTAAGCGCGAGCAACGCGAGCACCAACCCACGCGAGAAACTCCCGAGTTGACCTTCGATGAGCCCCCGCAGTTGCGCGAGTGCTTCGCTGGTCT
>NZ_JAGYWT010000054.1:0-8901 GCF_019279095.1 Microbacterium sp. BF1
CCAGGGCGAACACGCTCCGCGTCCAGCGGCGCTGCTTCGGCTTCGGTGAGATCGCGGGCTCGTCACCGGCGCCGGCGCCGTACGAGTCGGCTGTGCTCTCGGCGTTCGCCGAGGAGGGGTCCGGATCCGTTCGCGATCCGTCGTCCTGCGGCATGTCCGCGATCCGCGCGAGCAGAGCGGTACGAATGTGCGAGGGCGGGGTGACAGGCTCGACCGGGTCTGCGAGCGACGCAGCGGTGGCGGTGTCCGCATCCACAGTGTCCTCCCATTCCGGGTGCTCAGTGAGGGCAGCGCGATAGCGTCGCTCGTCTTCTGCGTCGAGCGAGTGCAGCGCGGCACCTGCCGCGAGTTCCGCGAAGTCCTTCTCGTTCATGCCGTCACCCCCATCGCCGTGCGCAGACGAGTGAGCCCGTCTCGCATCCGTGTCTTGATAGTCCCCAGCGGCGCTCCCACGAGGGCCGCGATCTCGTTCTGACTGTAACCGCCGTAGTACGCGAGGACGAGCGCTTCGCGTTGCGCTTCCGGAAGACCCGACAGCGCTTCGACGACCTTTCCTCCCTCGATCCCCAATTCGACCTGCTCCGCGACACTGTCGTGCGCGACGCCGATGTCCTTGAATCCCGCTCGTACGTCTCGGTCGGCGCTCGACTGCGAAGCTCGCACCCGATCGACGGCCCGGCGATGAGCGATCGTCATGATCCACGCTCGTCCCTGACCTCTGTTCGGAGCGAAGCGGGAAGCGGATTGCCAGATCTCCAGAAAGACTTCCTGGAGCACCTCCTCGCTCTGCGCGCGGTTGATCAGCACACGGAGGATGAGGCCGAACACGCGGGAGGAGAGCATGTCATAGATAGTCGCGAAGGCAGCCTGATCACCGGAGGCGACGCGGACGATGAGGTCGGCGACAGCATCCTGCGTCGCTCCGTCCTCGGGAACGTCGAACCCATCGATGACCACCCCCTAAGCATGCCGTATCTCCTCCCCGATCACGTGCAGACGTCGCCCGAATGTGAAGGAAAAGAGATCGCGGAAATGTCCGCTCCTGCGCGGTCGTGGAGGCGGTTTCAAAGATTTCTCAGATTCGTCCCATCCGATCGCGAGCGGGCTCCGAACAGCCCTCGACGCCACGGAGAGGCCGTGGCTCAGTTCTGAAGGAGCTCGACATGTTCAGCACCAAGAAGAAGGTCACCGCAGCGATCACCCTCGGCCTGGCGAGCGCGTTCCTGCTCTCCGCCTGTTCCATGGGCAGCGGCAGCACCACGGAATCGTCCGAGCCGACGGCACCGGAGACGTCGGAGTCGACGCCGATGGAGATGGACCCGGCGGCCAACCTGGTCGGCCCCGGCTGCGCGGCATACGCCGACGCCGTGCCGGACGGCGCAGGCTCGGTCGAGGGAATGTCGCAGGACCCGGTTGCGGTCGCGGCTTCGAACAACCCGCTGCTGACCACGCTGGTCGCTGCGGTGAGCGGACAGCTCAACCCCGACGTCGACCTCGTCGACACCCTGAATGGTGGCGAGTTCACCGTCTTCGCACCGGTGGATGACGCTTTCGCGAAGATCGACCCCGCCACGATCGAGGCCCTCAAGACCGACAGCGCCACGCTGAGCTCGATCCTGACGTACCACGTGGTCCCCGGACAGATCGAGCCGGCTGACATCGACGGCATGTACACGACCGTGCAGGGCGCCGACCTCGAGGTGACCGGCAGCGGCGATGACCTGAAGGTCAACGGCGCCAGCGTCATCTGCGGTGGAGTGCAGACCGCGAACGCGACCGTGTACCTGATCGACACGGTTCTGATGCCCCCGGCTTCCTAAGCCAGGGACAGCCGGGTGGGAGGACGCCCGGCACACGCCCTTCTCAGGTTCTGGAGGAGAGACCCGGGAAGGAAAGGGGCCGTCGGTGGTGCTGTGTCGCCGACGGCCCCTCGTCGTGCGCACTAGACTTTGATGAGGGGCCTCTAGCTCAGTTGGCAGAGCATCGGACTTTTAATCCGCGGGTCGTGGGTTCGAGCCCCACGGGGCCCACCCAGAAGACGATGTGCTTGGGGTATCCGCACGAGCCGTCAGCAGCCCCGGGCGTCCACGCCTCCGTCGAGGAGGACGGCACATCCGCGAGCACCGCGCGCAGGTCGCTCAGGATGTCGGCGCCTCGGGTGCAACGGCCGTCGCCTCCGCGGCACGGTCTCGGCGGACGTTCTCCGCGATCAGCTGGCCGCCACTGGTCAGGAGGGCTCGACGCCAGGGCGCGACACCCTCGATCTCGATCTGGATCGACATCGAGAGCACCGTCCGGATCAGCACGATGAGGCCGAGGATCACGGCGTCCTCGATCGACGGCTTCGACGTGATGGTGCGGATGAGGTCGGCAGCGACCAAGACTTCGAGGCCGAGCAGGATAGCGGCGCCGAGCGTGTTGCGCAGGAGCAGATAGGCGGCGTGACCGTCGCCCGACCGTCGCCGCGAACGGACGGCGAGCACCACGGCGATGATGAACCCGACGACCATCGCGAGTGCACCGAGCACCTCGAAGCCCACCGCGATCACGGTGAAGAACGATTCGATCCCCTCAACGACGTGGCCCCCCCATTCTTGTTCGGTCAGGTCACCCCACCGACAGGATCACTCTACGGTGACGTCGAAGACGCGCGGATGCTCTCTCCGCCGCAGTTCGCCTCTCGGCAGCCGTCTCAGGACTCGCCGCCGGGCGCTCCGGTCAGCAGTTCTTCGCGGATGTCGGCCACTCCATCCGGGAGGGTCTCCCCTTCGAGGGCGAACACCGGCGCCTCCTGGGTGCCGCCGATGCCGCACACCGCGACGCTGTCCGCACCGTCGAGCGTCTTGGGGATGACCACGAACCAGAGCGATGACGGTTCGAGCCGTTCGGTGGTCGCCATGTCGCCGAAGTACGTCGCGTTCGGGGCCAGGGCGCGAGTCCTCTCGGTGCAGAGCTGCACGAGCACCGAGGGAGTGAATTCCGTCCCCGCCGCCGGCGGTTCCGCGGTCTCGGACGCCGAGGGAGACGGCGTGGGGGTCGGCGAAGACGTCGTGGAGGCGGAGGGCGAGGGGCTCGCCGCCGGCTCGGGAGCGCACCCCGCGAGCAGGACGAGCGCCGAGAGGAGGACGAGTGCAGGACGAACGCGCATGTCTGGATCGTACTGCCGAGGCTCCTCGATCCGAGCGGAGCGCTCCGAGGGCCGTCGCTTCTCCCGCTCACCTGTATCACCGGCTCGCCTGCGCGGCCACCCCCTTCCCTCCTCTTCCGCTGCGGGGGATCGTGGAGTCGTCCCCCGAACGGCGGACGACTCTCCAGGAAAGGACGAACGATGACTCTCAGCGGCAGCCGCGTGGCATTCCTCGCGACCGACGGATTCGAGGACAGCGAGCTCACGAGTCCCTGGGATGCGGTGACGGCGGAAGGTGCGAGCGCGACCATGATCGCCCCGGACGGTGCGGCCATCACCGGCAAGAACGGACATGAACAGGCCGTGGATCTACACGCGTCGGCGACCGCTGCGGATCAGTTCGACGCGCTGGTTCTGCCCGGCGGCGTCGTCAACGCGGACCATCTGCGCATGGACAAGGCCTCCGTCGATCTGGCCAGGGCCTTCTTCGAGCAGCACAAGCCGGTCGGTGTGATCTGCCACGGCGCCTGGATCCTCATCGAGGCCGGTGTCGTCGACGGGCGCACGCTCACCAGCTACCCGAGCCTGACAACCGACCTGCGCAACGCGGGCGCGACGTGGGTCGACGAAGAGGTCGTGGTCGATGAAGGCCTCGTCTCCAGCCGCACGCCCGACGATCTACCGGCGTTCAACGCGAAGCTCGTCGAGGAGATCGGCGAGGGGAAGCACGCCGGGCAGACCGCCTGACCGTGCTTCAGTCGGCGGGCTCGACCGAGGGAACGGTCCAGCCCGCCACCTCGGCCAGCCGTGGACGGTAGAGGCGGATCAACAGGTTCCATCCCTCGGGCGTCGGTATCCGGTTGGGGCGATCGTCGTCGAAGTCGCCGAGCCACACCGTCATGGATCCGTCGTCGTTCTTGACGCCGAACACGTCGTTGACGTTCGTGATGCCGGAAGCGCTCGGCTCGAAGTATCCGTCGCCGTTGTACACGCTGACCGAGTAGAACGCATCCGCCGGCACGTCGCGGAGCGTGAGCCGGTAGCGCCCGGGCTCGAGCCCGGGGAACAGTGCGACGTACTGCGCCTCATCGTCGGGGAGCCCGCCCCAGCCGGCAGCGGTTCCCAGCAGGTGATGCACGGGGTCCACCTGCTCGACGCTCCCGAAGCTCCGCGAGAATCCGCGAAGCCCCTCCGCGAGCGCCAGGAGATGATCACGGGTGACCTTATGGGTCACCGGGTCGAACGCCGACGGTGCGAACGGGGTGGCAGAGCCCGCATCCACACGCATGCCGTCCTGGATGCGGTGGACGGCATCGAGGTCGTCGGGATCAGTCGGATCGAACAGCACGCGGGCGGCTACCACCACGTAGTCGGAACCGAACTCGTCGACCGTGAGATCGTATGTTCCCGGCTCGTGCAGCACCCGGTTGATGTAGTGGTCCTGGTTGATGATCATGACCGAGACGTATCGGTCGCCGAACGGCGGAAGCGTGAACGTCACTCCGTGAGAGATGTCGACGATCGCGACCGAGTAGAGCGTGTCGCGGTTCTGTCGGATCACGGGCTGCCTGTCGAGCGGTGCCAACTGCCGATCGTGGTAGATCGCGTTCACGGCCCCGGCCTGTTGCAGAATCCGATCGATCATCACGTCCGTCTCAGCACGGGCGAAGTTGTCGACATTCACGATCACATCAGACACGTCGTCTCCTCATCGTCTCTCGGCCATCGTGGCACGGAAGCCTCGCGCATGGTGTGGCCGAAAGTCTCGATTCGCCGTCTGTCAGATCCGGGCGCGGTGTCTGCGCACCGCCGCACGGTTGGCGCAACGCACGGAGCAGAAGCGCTGGCGGCCGTTGCGGGTCACGTCCGCGACGACTCTCGTGCAGGGCGCGGCCTGGCAACGACTCAGCCGGCTCATCCCCCGGGTGACCAGATGCAGCGAGGTACCCAGGCTGATGACCGCCCGGAGCACGTAGGGCATCGACGGCACGTCGTCGCGGTAGTGCAGGTGCCATCCTTCGTCGTCGTGGTTCGTCAGGCGCGGGTAGGCGGCTGCGGCGGCGAGTTGTGCGTTGAGGAGGGCCGCTCGCGCGTCGGGGTCGGGTTCATCGACGATCGAGAGCCATTCGTCGATGATCACCCTGACCCGCTCATGGTCATCCGCGGCGGGCGGGAAGGTCTGCGTCATCCCCAGTTCGAGTGTGCGCGCCTCGATCCCTGCTCGATCCACCGGCCAGTCGTTGGCCAGTGACGCGGCCAACAGCACGGCATACTCGCCGTAAGGGTTGAGATGCATAAGACCATTACATCACGCTGGATGCATGACCTCGCTGAACACGCTTCCGATCCCCCGCGTCCACCCCGCTGCGCCGGCGCACGAGCATGCCTGGCTCGTGGAGTCACGTCATCCGACGAGCGAGGGCATCGTGCTCTATGTGCGGTGCTCGGCCTGCGACACCCGCCGGGTCGACCTGCAAGCCCACCCGCACACGCCACCGGCAGCGATGAGTACAGATCTGGGCGGAGTCACGCCGTCAACTCGATGAGCGTCCGCGTCGTCCGCAGGTTGCGTGCCGTCCCCGCGACGCCGAGCGCCCGATCCAGCACCGCCTTCGTGAGTCGGGTGGAGTGCATGCCGCCCTCGCCGTAGTCGATCCACATGTCGTCACCGACCAGCGCGATCCGCTCCGCCGGAAGGAGGCGCTGCTCCAATGCTTCGATCGCACCCTCCGACGGCGAGCCCTGGAGGAACATCGCATGCACGAACTTCACGTCGCCCTCGGGGAACGGCTGCGCGGATTCCGAGGACACCAACTGCGCGTGCGTGCGGTGGATGACGGGGGTGTCCACCCCGAACTCGACCCGGATGGCCGCGCGCACAGCGTCGCACGCGGCATCGGGATCCAGTGGCGTGCGGCAGAGGATGTTGCCGCTGGCGATGTAGGTGGAGACGTCGCCCAGGTCGGTCTCGGCGGCGAGCACTTCGCGGAGACGCGCCATCGGAACGCTGTTGCGGCCACTGACGTTCACGGCCCGCAGGAGAAGGACGCTCCGACTCACGCCTTGGGACTCTCGGCCAGTTCCGCTCCCGCGTGCACGAGCTCGGCGAGTGCGGCCTCGCTGGGCGCGGGTGCGACTCCGGCGACGAGGTCGGTGAAGATGCGGACGCGAACGCCGTGCGCGATGGCGTCGAGAGCTGTCGCCCGCACGCAGTGGTCGGTCGCGATGCCCACCACATCGGCGGTGAGCGCGCCCGCCGCGGTCAGGATCGCACCGACCGTCTCCCCCGCCTCCGTCCGACCCTCGAACATCGAGTACGCCGGCTTCCCCTGCCCCTTACGGACATGGTGGGTGACGGCATCGGTCGCCAGAAGCGGGTCGTACTCGGCCCCCTCGGTTCCCGCGACGCAGTGCACCGGCCACGAGTCGACGTAGTCGGGAGTCGGCGCGAAGTGCCCTCCGTTGTCACCGTCGGCGTCGTGCCAGTCGCGCGAGGCGATGATCACGTCGTAGTCGTCCGCGTGGGCGGCGAGAAAGACGGTGACGGCAGCGGCGACCGCATCGCCTCCCTCGACGGCGAGTGCCCCGCCTTCGGTGAAGTCGTTCTGGACGTCGACGATGAGAAGCGCTCTGCTCATGCTTCGAGAGTACGCCGTGAGGAACGGGAAAGGCCCCGTGATGTTCTTCGCATCACGGGGCCTTCGGAGCCGCTTGTCAGAATCGAACTGACGACCTTTTCATTACGAGTGAAATGCTCTGCCGACTGAGCTAAAGCGGCGTGCGACGCGTGAGCGGCGCGATCACCGATATTACCCTGTCTCGCGCTCTCTCGCGAATCGAGGCCGCATCACTCGCAGCGGAGGCCGTCTTCGGGCACGACATCATCGAGCAGGAAAGCCTCGACCGCGTCGTCGACGCAGGCGTTGCCCTTGTTGTACCCGGTGTGCCCTTCGCCGACGCGCGTGATCAGAACACCCTCTTCGAGCTGGTTCGCGAGTGATTCGGACCACTCGTACGGGGTAGCCGGGTCGTTCGTGGTGCCGATCACGAGGATGGGTCCCGCACCTTCGGCCTTGATCTCGCCACGCGTGCCCGTAGGGGGGTACGGCCAGACCGAGCAGGAGTCGGGGCCGGTCCAGTACGGCGCGATCGTCGGTGCGCCCTGAGCGATCTTCGCGTTGATCGCTGCCTCTGCTGCGGGATCGTCTTCTACCGGGTAGTCCATGCAGTTGTAGGCACGGAAAGCTTCGGCGGAGTTGTCGGTGTAGGTGCCGTTCTCGCGTCCGTTGTAGAAGTCGGCGAGGAACAGCGCCGATGTCGGGTCGCCCTGCAGCGCCTCATCGAGCGCCTGCGTGAGGTAGCCCCAGCTGTCCTGCGAGTAGAGCGCCGCGATGATGGCGGTCATCAGGGAGTCCGCGCCGAGCATGCGGCCGTCTCCACTCTTGAGCGGTGTGCTGTCGACGCTCGCGAGCAGCGCTCCCAGGTCGGTCATCGCCTCATCGACGGTGCCGTTGAACGGGCACTCCCCCGAGTCGAGGCAGTCCTGCATGTAGGCGCGCAGCGCGGATTCGAACCCGAGCGCCTGTGTCGCTCCGACCTCGAGCCCCGGAACGGCGGGATCGATGGCACCGTCGAGCACCAGGCGACCGGCCTTCTCGGGGTACAGCTTCGCGTAGGTCGCCCCCAGGAACGTGCCGTACGAGTAGCCGAGGTAGTTCAGCTGCTTGTCGCCCAGCACCGCGCGGATCAGATCCATGTCGCGAGCGGCGTTGACCGTGGTGATGTAGGGCAGGATGCCGCCGCTGTTCGCGTCGCACGCCTCGGCGAAGGCCTTGTGCGAATCGAGCAGCTCAGCCTCCCACTCCGCCGTGCCACGGGCCGCAGCGGGGATGCCGTACAGGTACTCGTCCATCTGCGGGGCGTCGTAGCAGGTCACCGCGGTCGATGCCCCGACCCCGCGCGGGTCGAACCCGATGACGTCGAAGTTCTCGATGAGGTCGGAGCCGACGGCGTAGTCGAGGTTGTTGAGGATCAGGTCGACACCGCTCGCCCCGGGGCCACCCGGGTTCGTCAGCAGCGAGCCGACGGGGGTGCCCTCGGCGCGGTGCCGAACCACCGAAAGGGTGATCTCACCCTTGCCCGGGTCTTCCCAATCGAGAGGCGCCGTGACGTCGGTGCAGTCGAAGCCGACACCGCACTCCGTCCACGTCAGCTCCTGCGAGTAGAAAGGCAGCAGGTCTTCGGCGACGCCCTCGGTATCGGGGGCGCTGGTCGTCGACGGCCGCGAGGACTGCTCGGGGATCATCGCGTACAGACAGCCCGAGAGCGCGACGGACGCAGCGGCCAGCCCTGCGATGATCGCGGCGGCTCGACGCAAGCGGGAAGTCGATCGATTGTTCACGGTTTCCTCCCGCTCGTGATGGTCACGAGCAAGCTTTCCAGGGCGAGCAGAGGGGCGACGTTGCGCTCCAACGACTGCCGCGTGTCGGCAAGGTGGTCAAGTACGACAAGCGTACGGGTCTCGGACCAGGCGGATGCGAGGTCGGTCAGCTCGGTGCGAAGCTCACTGTTGATGAGATCGTCACCACGGCCGAACTGCAGCATCACGACGTCGCGGAACAGCGACTGCAGATCGGTGAGCACGCGGTCGATCCCGTCGCGCAGGCTGCGCGTCGCCCGCTTCTTCTGATCGTCTTCGAGCGCGGAGAGCTGCGTGCGCAGGGCCGGCGGGACCGCCTGCCCCTCGGCGATGCCGATCGTGCGCAGCAGCGACG
>NZ_JAGYWT010000540.1:0-1608 GCF_019279095.1 Microbacterium sp. BF1
TGACCATGTTCAACACCGTGTTCTACCTGGTCGTGCAGGTGCCGATCATGCTGATCCTGGCGATGGTGCTCGCCAACCTGCTCAACGACCCGAAGCTGCGGGCGAAGGGCCTCTGGCGCACCATGATACCTCGGGTGCGCGCGCCGCGAGCTCGCGATCGATGGCCCGCGGGTTGCATCCGACGCTTCGTCCGTAGAAGCTCTCGAAGAACACGGCGTTCTCTGTGCCGCCCGCCTGCGCGACGTACCGTTCCTCGAGGGTCGAGCGCCCCTCAGCGGTCTCGTACACCGGATCCACCGGCGCGGCGATGCGGACGGTACCGGCATTCAACGCAATCCGAACCCCGGTGAGCACGGCAGGGGCGAGTCGCACATCATCGAGATCGACGTCGGCGATCCGCAGCTCGTACGTCCCCGTCGGCAGGGGAAGCGAAGGGCCGCCCCAACGGGAGGCCTGCAACGGGAACGTCGCCTTCCAGGTCTTGCCGCCCCCGGTGACACGAGCCTCGACGTGCGCTCGTGGTCCGACAAGGTCGGCCGTTTCCGGTCGCTGACCGGTCCCTTCGATGATCAGGGCCTCCGCCGCGTCATCGATGCGGGCCGTTGTCATGCTGCTCCCTTCGGCGCGGGAATCCCCCGCGCGCGGATGACCTGGTACACGCGCTCGGTGTTGCGCCCGTCCCGATATGCGTGCATCTCCGCGCTGAGCGTAGCGGAACGCTCGGACGCCGCGTCGTGGGCGGCTGTGTCTTCGAGGAGCGCTTCAAGCTGTGCCAGGAGCTCCGCCCAGTCGGTGGCCGCGTCGGGACCTGCGACGTCGTCGTACCGGCCGTAGAAGCCGCGAATGCGCGCGTACTCCTCGGCATCCGGAGCCAGGAACAGCACGGGCATGCGCAGCAGACCGACGTCGTATGCGAGCGAGGAGTAGTCGGTGACGAGCACGTCGAACGCGGCGAGCGCCGGCGTCACGTCGGGAAGCGACGCGGCGCCGAGTGCGTGCACCCTGCGGCTCGGAAGCGGGGGCGCATATCCGCCCTCTCCCAGGGGATGAGAGCGCACGAACAGGACGGCGTCGTGCTCTTCGAGGACCCGGACGATGCGGATCCACTCCTCAGCGGTGGGAACGGCGGGGTCGGGAGCCCCATCACGCCAGGTCGGTGCGTAGAGGATGGTGCGCGCGGTATCGGGAATCTCCCCCACGACGCTACGAAGCAGAGCGGATGCCGCGGACCTCACGTGTTCCGCCGATCCTGCCGAGAGCACGTCGACACGAGGTTCCCCTGTGACCACCACACGGTCATCACCCAGGCCGAACGCGGACTCCAAGCGCCCCCGTGCGCGGTGCGAAGCGGCCGGGAGCACGCGGATGCGCTGGGCTGCGGCGCGGTAGAGGATACCGACCGCGCGACGCAACAGCGCCGCCGCGGGAACATTCGGAACCTGGGTCGTCGCCGGAGAATCCAGCCCGATCCGCTTCAGCGGGATCCCGTGCCAGAGCTGGACCACGAAAGCGCCGCCGTTCGCGTAGCGGTTCACGTCGCCGAGTCCGTGGGTGACCACGAGCACCCCCGCCCGAGCGGTCGTCCACCATCCGCGCAGTCCGCTCTTG
>NZ_JAGYWT010000541.1:0-1605 GCF_019279095.1 Microbacterium sp. BF1
GGCGGCGCTGGCCTTGCGAGCACGGCCGGAGGAGGTGGGGCGCCCGATCGTGTCCTTGCGCAACGGCACGGCGGTCTCCCCTCGGAGCACACCGGCCGCCTGCTCTCCGGGCGCGAGAGTGCCGTAGTCTCCCTGCGCGACCACGATGCCGCGAGCGAGGAGCTGCCGCACGACACTTCGCCAGTCCTGGTCGGAGAGGTCGTTGCCGATGCCGTAGGTCGCGAGCTTGTCGTGGCCCTGCTGCCGGATGCGCTCGGTCGAGGCCCCGCGGAGGATGTCGATCAGATGCCCGGCGCCGAACGCCTGATTGCGCTCGCGCTTGAGCCGCACGATCGTCGAGAGTAGCTTCTGCGCGGGGACGAGACCGTCGAACGTCTCGGTGTCTTCCAGGCACGTGTCGCAGTTGCCGCACGGCTGCGACTCCTGCCCGAAATAGCCGAGAAGGTTCTGGCGTCGGCACTCCACGGTCTCGCACAGGGCGAGCATGGCGTCGAGGTGCTGGCCCATCCGCATCTTGAACGTGCGGTCGCCGGGGCTCTGGTCGATGAGCCTGCGCTGCTGCACGACGTCGCCGAGGCCGTACGCCATCCAGGCCACCGAGGGCTCGCCGTCGCGACCAGCGCGACCGGTCTCCTGGTAGTAACCCTCGACCGACTTCGGCAGGTCGATGTGCGCGACGAAGCGCACGTCGGGCTTGTCGATGCCCATGCCGAATGCGATCGTGGCGACCATGACCACGCCGTCGTCGCGAAGGAAGCGCGCCTGGTTCGCCGCCCGCACCTCGGCGGGCAGACCCGCGTGGTACGGCAGCGCATCAAGCCCCTGGGCGGCGAGGTAGGTCGCCGTCTGCTCGACCGACTTGCGGCTGAGCGCGTACACGATGCCCGCGGGCTGCGCACCGTCGTCGCTCGCCGGCGTCTGGGATCTGATGAACGCGACCAGCTGCTTGCGCGGGTCGACCTTGGGCACGATCCGATACTGGATGTTCGGGCGGTCGAAGCTCGCGACGAAGTGCTTCGCGGCGCCGAGCTGCAGTCGCTCGGTGATCTCCTTGTGCGTCGCCGCGGTCGCCGTGGCCGTGAGAGCCATGCGCGGCACCCTGGGGAACCGCTCGCCCAGGTCGCCCAGGGCGAGGTAGTCGGGGCGGAAGTCGTGACCCCACTGCGACACGCAGTGCGCCTCGTCGATCGCGATCACGCTGAGCGTTCTGCGCTGAAGAAGAGCAGTGGTCTGCGCGCTGGAAAGACGCTCCGGTGCGACGTAGATGAGGTCGAGCTCGCCGGCGATGTACGCCCTCTCGACCTCGCGACGCTCATCGATGGCCTGCGTGGAGTTGAGATAGGCGGCGTTGACGCCGTTGGCTCGCAGCGCATCGACCTGGTCGTGCATGAGCGCGATCAACGGGCTGATCACGAGCCCGGTGCCCTCGCGCACGAGAGCCGGCACCTGGTACGTGATGCTCTTTCCGCCACCGGTCGGCATCAGCACGACGGCGTCGCCGCCCGCGATGACCTGCTCGACGATGTCGGCCTGATCGCCGCGGAACTCGTCGTACCCGAAGACCGTGTGCAGCGCCTCGCGCGCGGTCGGGTAGCGACTCGGGGC
>NZ_JAGYWT010000542.1:0-1601 GCF_019279095.1 Microbacterium sp. BF1
CGCCGCGTACTACCTGATCCTCCCGGCCGAGGCATCCAGCAACCTCGCGAAGTTCGACTCGGTGCGGTTCGGCCTGCGGGTGACTCCCGATGGCAACCCGACCGTCGAGGACGTCATGTCCGCGACACGCGACGCCGGATTCGGCGACGAGGTCAAGCGACGCATCATCCTCGGCACCTACGCGCTGTCCGCCGGTTACTACGACGCCTACTACGGCAGTGCGCAGAAGGTCCGCACCCTCATCCAGCAGGACTTCGCGAACGCCTTCGCCGAGGTCGACGTGATCGCGACGCCCTCGGCGCCGACGACGGCGTTCAAGCTCGGCGAGAAGATCGACGACCCGCTGCAGATGTACCTGAACGACATCACCACGATCCCGGTGAACCTCGCTGGCGTTCCCGGCATCTCCATCCCCAGCGGCCTGGCAGACGACGACGGTCTCCCCGTCGGCATCCAGTTCATCGCCCCGGCACGTGAGGACGCCCGACTCTACAAGGTCGGCGCCGCGCTCGAGACGCTGCTCGTGGACTCGTGGGGTGCGCCACTGCTCACCCGTGCACCGCAGCTCGCAGGAGGGAAGCGCTGATGGCCGCCGCCAAGCTCATGGACTTCGACAAGGCGCTCGAGATGTTCGAGCCGGTCCTCGGATTCGAGGTGCACGTCGAGCTCAACACGAACACGAAGATGTTCTCGGATGCGCCGAACCCGGCGAACGAGGCGTTCCACGCTGCCGAGCCGAACACGCTCATCGCCCCGGTCGACCTCGGGCTGCCCGGGGCGCTGCCGGTCGTGAACGAGACGGCCATCCGCTCCTCGATCAGCCTGGGGCTCGCCCTCGGCTGCTCGATCGCGGAATCGAGCCGATTCGCCCGGAAGAACTACTTCTACCCGGACCTCGGTAAGAACTACCAGATCTCGCAGTACGACGAGCCGATCGCCTACGAGGGATCGGTCGAGGTCGAGCTCGAGGACGGAACGCTCATCACGATCCCCATCGAGCGCGCGCACATGGAGGAAGACGCCGGGAAGCTGACCCACATGGGTGGGGCGACCGGACGCATCCAGGGCGCCGAGTACTCGCTGGTCGATTACAACCGTGCTGGCGTGCCTCTGGTCGAGATCGTCACCAAGACGATCTTCGGTACCGACCACCGTGCACCCGAGGTCGCCAAGGCGTATGTGCAGGCCATCCGCGACATCGTCCGCGGACTCGGCATCTCCGAGGCGCGTCTCGAGCGCGGCAACCTGCGATGCGACGCGAACGTCTCCCTCCGCCCTCGCGGCCAGGAGAAGCTCGGCACGCGCACGGAGACGAAGAACGTGAACTCCATGCGGTCGGTCGAGCGTGCGGTGCGGTACGAGATCCAGCGCCAGGCGCAGATCCTCGCCGACGGCGGGACCATCACGCAGGAGACCCGGCACTGGCACGAGGACACCGGCACGACCTCGCCCGGCCGTCCCAAGTCCGATGCCGACGACTACCGCTACTTCCCGGAGCCCGATCTGCTGCCGGTGGAGCCTGCCGCCGAACTGATCGAAGAGCTGCGCGCGGCGCTGCCCGAGCAGCCGGTGGCACGCCGTCGCCGCCTGATGGCGGAGTG
>NZ_JAGYWT010000543.1:0-1600 GCF_019279095.1 Microbacterium sp. BF1
AGCGTGGTCTTGCCCGACCCCGACGGGCCGAGCACCGCGATGAACTCGCCCGGCTCGACCGTGAGGTCCAGGCCCGACCAGAGTTCGCGATCTCCGCGGTGCAGGGACGCGTCGGAGATCGCGAGGACCGGTTTCTCGCGCTGTGCGGCGCCGCTCACGAGGTGACGGCAGCGGCGAGGCTCTGGATCGCGTCACTCATCCACTCAGAGTACGACGATCCGTCCTCGAGCAGCTCCGTGAAGGCGACGACGGGGATGCCGGCGTCCTTCGCGGCGGTCTCGACGCGCTGGGTCTCGGACCCGCCGGTCTGGGCGTTGGTCAGCAGCGCGGTGACCTGACCGCTGCCGATCACGTCGAGCGCCTGGAGCAGTACGGCCGGGGCCACATCGGTGCCCTCCTCGACCGACTCGGCGAACCCCTCGGGCGTGATGTCGGTGAATCCGGCGGCCGCGGCGAGGTAACCGGGCAGCGGCTCGGTGATGAAGACGCTGACGTCCGGCGCATCCGTCTTGAGGGTCGCAAGCTCCGTCTCGAAGCCCTCGAGGTCGGCGGTGAGGTCGGCCGCGTTGGCGGCGAACTCCTTCGCGCCGTCGGGGTCGAGCGCGGTCAGCTCGTCGGCGATGGCCTCGACGACGTGGATCATGGTGTGCGGATCGAACCAGACGTGCTCGTTGAAGCCCTCGATGTGGTCGTGGCCCTCGTGCCCCGCCTCGTCTTCGGCGTGGTCGTGCTCGGCCTCGTCGGCGTGCGCTTCGTCGCTGTGCGCTTCGTCGGCGTGCGCCTCGTCGTCGTGGCCCTCGTTGCCGGGGAAGTCGTGCGAGTACTCGACGGCCGTGACGACGTGCGGGTCCTTCGCATCCTGCAGCAGCGTGTCGATGAAGGCGTCGTAGCCGCCGCCGTTCTCGATCACGAGGTCGGCCTTCTGCACGGTCAGCCGGTCGCGGGCGCTCGCCTCGTAGGAGTGCGGATCCTGCGAGGCGGACGTGATGATCGACTGCACGTCGACGCGGTCGCCGCCGATCGTCGCGGCGATGTCGCCGTAGACGTTGGTGCTCGCGACCACCGTGATGGTGCCGTCGTCGCCCTCGCCCGTAGCCGGGGTGGAGCATCCGGCCAGTGTGAGAGCGGCGACGGATGCGAGGGCGAGGGCGACGACGGGCTTCTTCATGCCCTCACTCTAAACGCTAATGAGAACCATTATCAAATCCTCGCCGTTTCTCCCTCGCCATCTCACCGAGACCCACTCCACGCGCCGAAACCCATCGCCGCAGATGACCGGGGCGATGGGTCTCGGCGAGCGCGATGGGTCTCGGCGCAGATGTGGGCGGAACTCAGGCGCGCATGCTGGTGTCGGGAGCGAGCGAGCGCTGCTGTGGGATGTACCCGATGCGGGAGTTTCCGCGGTGCACGGGTTCCCCCGCGACGCGGATCGTCCCCGAGGACAGCGGCTGCAGCCCGAGGATGCTGCGAAGCAGCGTGGTCTTGCCCGACCCCGACGGGCCGAGCACCGCGATGAACTCGCCCGGCTCGACCGTGAGGTCCAGGCCCGACCAGAGTTCGCGATCTCCGCGGTGCAGGGACGCGTCGGAGATCGCGAGGA
>NZ_JAGYWT010000544.1:0-1597 GCF_019279095.1 Microbacterium sp. BF1
CAAGTCCCGCCTCACCCTCGTCACCGACACCGGACCCGAGGAGGTGAGCGACAACATCCTCGAACTCAGCGCCTGACCCAGCATCGAAGGATCACGAAACGGCTACACCACTACCGGGGACTTGACCCGCCGGCAACGGCATCGAAATGGGCGAAGCGAGCTCGTTCGGGGACGCCGATGACCGATCGTTCCTCCCGCCCTCATCACAGTCCCGCGCGCACCGCGCAGCGTATCGAGCGGCGGATCATCGCACTGCGATTCACGAAACGATGGGGCCCGCACCGGATCGGATATCACCTCCGCATGCCCCGCTCCACCGTCGAGCGGATCTTGCATCGGTACCGGATGCCGATCCTGACGCACCTCGATCAGGCCACCGGTCTCCCAGCCCGGCGCCCGAAGCCCGTCCGCTACGAACGAGGACGGCCCGGTGACCTCATCCACGTCGACATCAAGAAACAGGGCCGTATCCCGGATGGCGGCGGGCATCGGATGCTGGGTCGCACCGTCGGGAACCGCAACAACAAGAAGAAGGGCCGCGGTTACGCGTTCCTCCATCACGCCGTTGATGATCACTCCCGGCTCGCCTACTCAGAGATCCTCGACGACGAACGCAAAGAGACCGCGTCAGCATTCTGGGTGAGAGCGAACGCGTTCTTCGCAGGCGCGGGTATCACCGTCCGAGAGGTTCTCACCGACAACGGTTCTTGCTATCGCTCGCGCGCGTTCGCGACAGCTCTCGGACCCGACATCAAACACCGATTCACGAAGCCCTACCGCCCACAGACGAACGGGAAGGTCGAACGCTTCAACCGCACCCTCGCCCAGGAATGGGCCTACGCCGAGACCTACGCCAGCGACGAAGCCCGAGCAGCGACCTACGACGCCTGGCTCCATCACTACAATCACCACAGACCCCACACCGGCATCGGCGGCCACACACCCTCAGACCGTGTTCACAACCTCACGAGGAAGAACATCTAGCTCGTCCTCGCAGAGCCGTAGTTCAGCCCAACGAATGGCGAAGGGGATCTTGACGAAAACCGCGCCATTCCAGCGTTGGCGTGGTTGCTTCTTGTCTTGGAGCGTCCAATACCGTTCCACGTACCACTGGTCGGCGGCTCGACGCTCTCGCTTTCGCGCCTGGAAAAACGGCACGACCGCGAAGACCACGGCCACTCCCGTGACGACGGTGGCTGTATCCGCGAGTATGGACAGCCACTCCCAGCCGGTGACGGTCGCCGAAAAGATCATGGGTCGAGCGTATCGGTGCGCTTAAAGACGACAGGCGGCCGACGGGCCTTGTCTAGCTGAGTTGAAGGCCATCGATGTAATCAAAGTGCGTCTTGACGAGGTCGGAGACATCGACGTTCTGCAGTTTTCCGGATGCAGGAGTGAAGCCCACCAGCCGACGGTGGCTTTGCCAGGCGAGTTCGACAGCCACTTGTTCTGCGTGTCACCCGCTCCAGATGGTCATACCCGAACATGAAGTGGGTGATGATCGCGCGGACAATGGGAGGGATGTAGGGCGATTCGGACGACGAGCCGTTCGCGAAGGCGCTGAGCTCTCCTAGGCGATCGGGAAGCTCCTCTGCCG
>NZ_JAGYWT010000545.1:0-1597 GCF_019279095.1 Microbacterium sp. BF1
AGCCATTCGCGGGCACTCAGCGTGACGTTGCGGAAGCGCAGCTCCAGGCCGCGACGCTCGATCGAGAAACCGGATTTCGTATCGCTCATAAAGTAAGGCTAACCTAAAGTGACGGGCGACGGTGATCATGCCGCTGTCCACGCTCGTCGGCATCGTCGCCGTATACGCGGGCACCACGCTGCTGTGGCCGTTGCACGAGGTGCCGCCCACGGTGCAGTCGGTCGATTTTGCGACGACGCCCGCCGCCGCTGCCACGGTCACCTGGCCGACCGAGGGCGCCGGCGCCGTGGGGATCGCCGGCATGGGCACCGCGGCATCGGTCCCCGATGCGGTGAGCATCGCGAGCATCACCAAGGTGGTGAGCAGCTTGATGGTGCTCGACCGGATGCCGCTCGCGCTCGGCGAGCAGGGCCCCGAGTTCTCCTTCACCCGCGCCGACAGCGTGAAGTACTGGGACTACCGCCGTAGCGACCAGTCCGCCCTCGATGTGCCGATCGGCGGCGTTCTGACGGAGTATCAGCTGCTGCAGGGCACGCTCATGGGCTCGGCGAACAACTACATCGACCGCCTGGCAACCGAGATCTGGGGTTCCGATCGCGAGTTCGCCCGTGCGGCAGAGGTCTGGCTGCGAGAGCGCGGGCTCACCGGCATCACCGTGGTGACGCCGTCGGGCTTCGACGAACGCAACGTCGCCACTCCCGAGGCCCTGATCGCCCTCGGTGAGCGCGCCATGCAGAACCCGGTGTTCGCAGAGATCGTGGGGACCAGGTCGGTCGATCTTCCGGGTGCCGGCACCGTCGTGAACACGAACGGAATGCTCGACGACCCCGGTGTCGTGGGCATCAAGACCGGCACGCTCGTGGGCTGGAACCTGCTCACCGCGAAGGATGTGGTCATCGGCGACACGACCGTGCACCTCTACGCCGCGGCCCTGAACCAGGCCGGCAACGACCAGCGACTCGCCCTCACCCGCTCCCTGTTCACCGAGGCGGAAGCCGCGCTGGAAGCTCAGGCCCCGGCCGTCGCGAAGAACACGGTTGTCGGTCAGGTCACGACCCCCTGGGGTGAGAAGGTCGACGTCATCACCGAATCCGACGCCGACGTGGTGCTCTGGAACGCAGCGACCGCCACGGCCACGGCGGACTTCGCCCTCGGCGACGAGCGCGAGCAGGACGACGCGGTGGGGACGCTCACCACAGCCGGCCCCCTCAACACCATCACGATGCCTCTGGTGCTGGCCGAAGACGTCGAGGGCCCGAGCCCGTGGTGGCGTCTGACCCACCCGCTGGAACTGCTCGGCATCACGACCGACCGCTCCTGACCACCCTCTCCGCTCACGCATCTCCCGAGCGCGTCGTGCGCCTCCCGGTCGCGTCGTACGCCTCCCGGTCGCGTGACCGGCACAGGACGACGCCCCACCCCGAGTGAGCGGAATGGGGCGTCGTTCTGGGATGTGTCCGCAGATCAGGAGCGGCGCTCGACGATACCGAAGGCCACGAGGGCGATCACCCCGATCCCGAAGCAGAGCGCGCTCTGCACGGACAACCATGCCCAGGCGTTGCCGCCCTCCAGCATGCCGAGGATTACCGCGGTCAAC
>NZ_JAGYWT010000546.1:0-1595 GCF_019279095.1 Microbacterium sp. BF1
CTCGCGAGCACCGACTGCGCCGCGCGCAGCAGGGCCTCGCGGTTGGCCAGGGCGTCGCGTCGACGCGGCGGATTCGGTGCGGTCACTTCGGACCCTTTCGCGGAGTCGCGGGGATCAGGACATCAGCTTGGTCGACGCGAGGGCTTCGACCAGCTTGCGGTTGTACGTCATCAGGGGGCGCCGCAGCACGAGCCCGAGGAGCAGTGCCGGGATGATGAACAGCGCGAGTGCACCCAGCGCCCACCAGAAGTCGGCCTGATAGACGCCGGCGATCGCCGACCTCACCATGTTCACCGCGTAGGTCGCGGGAAGGAACGGACTGATGCTCTGGAACCAGTCGGGCAGCAGCTGCAGCGGGTACGCGCCGCCCGAGCCCGAGATCTGGATCACCAGGAGCAGCACCGAGAGCGCTTTGCCCGCATTGCCGAAAGCGACCACCGCGGTGTACACGATGAGTGTGAACACGGTCGAGATCGCCCACCCCGCCAGGATCAGCAGAAGCGGATGCGCGGGTTCGACCTGGACGAAGAGGATCAGCCCGAGGGTCAGCAGCGTGCTCTGTGCGAGACCGACCAGCCCGAAGATGCCGTAGCGGCCGAGGTACTTCTGCGTCGGTGTGAGCTCAGGGCGGTCGGGGAGCGTCTCGGCGTTCACATCCACGCGGATGGTCACGGTCATCAGAAGCGCGCCCACCCAGAGCGCGAGGATCATGTACAGCGGCGCCATGGCCGCACCGAATCCCGCCACGGGGAAGACCGCGGTGCGGTCGAGGCGCACCGGCTCGGCGAGAGACGTGGCGAGCACACCGGGGTCGGCGCCGGTCAGTTCGCTGAGGTCGCCGGTGTCGGCGGCCTTCGCGATCGACTGCTGGACGGCGTCGAACCTGTCGGCCATCGTGTTCAGCGATGCCGACAGCTGCGTCGTGGCCTCCTGAGCGCGCGACAGCGTGGACAGCACGGAATCGGAGGCACCGGACAGGCCCGAGGTGATGCCGGACAGGTCGGAGCGGATCGCCGAGACATCGGACCCGATCTGGGAGAGAGTCGTCGACAGCGAACTCAGCTGCGCCTTCAGGCCGTTGTCGTAGGTGCTCCGTGCATCGGCGAGCGCCTTCTTGGCCTCGGCGATGGCGGCGGAGATCTCCTGGTGGGAGCTCTGCGCCGCGTCATTGCCGGCGGCGATGTCGGTCGCCGCCGTCTGGAGGCGATCCTGCAGAGCCTGCTGCCGCGCGATCGCCTCGTCGAGCCGGCTGATCAGGGCGTCGAAGTCGGATTGCGCGGATTCCGGCAGGTTCGGTCCGACCTCGGTCTCCAGCGTGTTCTTGAGCGCCGCGTACTGATCGGCCTGCTGCTGCACACGCTCGGCGAGTGTGGTGATCGCCTGCACCTGGGCGCCGCTGAGCGTGTCGCCCGCGGCGTACAACTCATCGATGCGCTGCCCCACGGCGTCGTAGCTGTTCGAGGTCGCCGCGAGGGCATCGGCGAGCGACTGTGCCGCCGTCTGCAGAGTGGACTTCAGTGTGTTCGCGGCGTCCACCCCGCTGCCGAGCGCGCCCGAGGTGTCCGTGAACGCGTCACCGGCCGTGTCGACCAGGG
>NZ_JAGYWT010000547.1:0-1594 GCF_019279095.1 Microbacterium sp. BF1
CAAGCAGCGCGAGGCCGGCGGCGAGACCGCCGGACAGCATCCCGGCGACCGCCCCACGAGCGGTGAGTCCTCGCCACCAGACCCCCAACAGCACGACCGGCGACAACGTCGACGCCGCCACGACGAACACCACACCGACACTCGATCCGAGACCGGCCGGGGCCGTGAGCAGCGCCACGGCGAGCGGCACCAGCGCACAGAGCACGGCCGAGAGTCGGAACGAGCGCACCGATCCTGAGAATACGTCCTGGCTGATCACTCCGGCGAGCGACACCACGAGGCCGGCCGATGTCGCCAGGAAGGCCGCGAACGCCCCGGCAACGATCAGTGCCGTGAGCAGCTCGCCGAACGCCCCGGGGAAGACGCGGGACGGCAGCAGCAGCACCACGGTGTCGGCGATGCCCGGCACTGCGAGGTCGGGAGCGGCGATGCGCGCCAGCAGGCCCATCGTGCTCGAGACCGCATAGAACGCACTGACCATGCCGATCACGATCACCGTTGTGCGTCGCGCCGAGACCCCGGTCGGACTCGTGTAGAAGCGCACCAGCACATGGGGAAGACCCATGGTTCCCAGCAGCAGCGCAAGCAGCAGCGAGGCCGTCTCGTAGGCGTCGAACCCCGAGGGGCCGGCCTCGACCGGGAAGACCAGCGCGGGGTCGAAGTCGTGCGGACCGCCGCTGAGCGCGAAGGCGATGAACACGACCGGCACGAGGAGAGCGGTGAGCTTGAGCCAGTACTGGAACGCCTGCACATACGTGATCGCGCGCATGCCGCCCGCGGCCACCGCTGCAGCCACGAGCACCGCCACGGTGACGGCTCCCACCCATTCCGGCAGCCCCGCCACGACGAGCAGGGTGAGGCCGGCGCCGTGCAGCTGCGGCACGATGTACAGCCAGCCGATCACCAGCACCGCGATGCTCGTGACACGTCGGGCCGACGTCGACTCCAGGCGCGCCTCGATGAAGTCGGGGATCGTGTAGGCGCCGCTGCGTCGGAGCGGGGCCGCCACGAACGCGAGGACCAGGAGGTAGCCGGCCGCGTATCCGATCGGGAACCAGAACCCGCGGGCGCCGTCGAGCAATACGAGGCCCGACAGCCCGAGGAAGGTACCGGCCGAGAGGTACTCGCCACTGATCGCCGACGCGTTCCACACGGGTCGCACGGTGCGCGACGCCACGAAGAAGTCTCCCGTGGTGCGGGAGATGCGCAGTCCGTAGACCCCGATGAGCAGCGTCGCGACGATGACGAGCGCGACGCCGATGAGATCGAGCACCACGTTCATTCGCGGTCCCGGAGCGCCCGGTACCGACGCTCGTTGCGCGCGGCCGTGCGCACGTAGAGCACCGCGAAGACGACGATGATCGGATAGAACGCGTACGCCTGCAGCAACCACGACAAGGGCAGGCCCCAGACCAGGACCTGTCCGATCTCGGGGATGAGGGCGATCGTCAGGGTGAGCGCGATCATGAGGTCCAACCAATGTCCTAGCCCATCGATCTCGGAGCGAAAACCGTTGATCTTGGCATAGTTACTTGCGCGAGCGGCCTTCTCGACGGCAAAGTTGGCGGCTAGTTCACCGACGCCTGACGCGGCG
>NZ_JAGYWT010000548.1:0-1591 GCF_019279095.1 Microbacterium sp. BF1
TGGCAAGATCGAGCGGTTCCATCGCACCCTCGCCGACGGCTGGGCCTACGCACGCTTCTACGGATCAGAATCCGAACGCCGAGCCGCGCTACCCGCCTGGCTACACACCTACAATCATCACAGGCACGGCGATCAGCTGTCCCTCTTCCCACCAGCCTCGATGGACGAAGAAGTGGTTCTCCATGCGAGCGAAAGCGGTGGCCTTCACCGGGTCGGACATCGCCTCGATCTGCGCAGCGTTCGGCGTCAGCGTGACGGTCGACGCCTCCCAGGTCGACCAGGCGACCGCCGCCGGCACGTGCACGGCGGGGTCGGGATCGAACAGTCGGCGGTGATACGCCTCGATCATGTGCGACCGCTCCAGCAGCGGGATCGGCGCGATGAAGCTCTCCCAGAGATCAGGGAACAGGGCGGCGGCACCGCCCTCGTAGAACCACTCGAGCTCGACCCTGCGCAGCGTGAAGATCCCCCGGAGCACCAGCTCGGTCACGGCATCCGGGTGCGCCTGTGCGTAGGCGAGGGCCAGGGCGCTGCCCCACGATCCGCCGAACACCTGCCATCTCGCGATGCCGAGATTCTTGCGCAGGAGTTCGATGTCGGCGATCAGATGAGCCGTCGTGATGTGACGGAAGTCGGCATCCGGGGCGCTCGCGTGCGGTGTGCTCTTGCCGCAGCCGCGCTGATCGAGCAGCACGATGCGGTAGCGCTTCGGGTCGAAGAACTGCCGCTGCCACGGCGAGGTTCCGCTCCCCGGACCGCCGTGCAGGAACACCACGGGTTTGCCCTCGGGGTTGCCGCTGACCTCCCAATAGACGCGGTGGCCGTCGCCGACGAGCAGTTCCCCCGTCTCGTACGGTTCGATCGGTGGATAAAGTGCATCCGTCTTCTTCATCATCGGCCCCCCAGCCGGTCGTGCTGACTGCTTCGTCAACGGTAGCGGACGTTCACTCGTGTGCCGGGATCACGGATCCAGCTGGTCAGCGGGAAGGGTCAGCGCCTGCTCGCAGACTCCCAGTCCGTTCTGGTAGCCCTCGGCGAACCAGCGCTGCCGCTGCTCGCTGGAGCCGTGCGTCCAGCTCTCCGGGTTCGAGAACCCCGACTGCGCCTGGATGCTGTCGTCACCGACCGCCGAAGCCGCGTTCAGGGCATCTTCGATCTGCTGTTCCGTCGGCGCGATCAGGTAGGGGTCGCCGTCGGCATCCGTCTGCTCCGTCATCCGTCCGAGCCATGCACCGGCGTAGCAGTCGGCCTGCAGCTCGATCCGCACGCCGTTGCTGCCGGGACCGGTCCCGTTGTTCGGGTATCGATCCATGTAGCCGGTGATGTTCTGGATGTGGTGGCCCCACTCGTGACCGACGATGTAGAGCTGCGCGAGATCGCCGGCCGATGCTCCGAACTGCTGCTGCATGAGCTGGAAGAACGTGGGGTCCACGTACACGTTCTCCTCGGGCGGGCAGTAGAACAGAGCAGGAACTCGAGGTCGGCCTCCAGCGCGGGGAGTCGGGTGAGCTTGTCGGTGATGAAGACCGAGGCCACCGGATCCTGACGCATGCGCTCGCCCGCGCCCTCGAGCGCCTCGTAGATGAAGTAG
>NZ_JAGYWT010000549.1:0-1589 GCF_019279095.1 Microbacterium sp. BF1
AAGACGATTCCGAGCACCCCGGAAGCTGCGGCGATCAGTCCGCCGACGATCACGCCGAACCAGGCTCCCCAGGCGACGGTGCGGGCGAGCACACGGTGCACCTGCTGCTTGTCTCCGGCTCCGAGCTCCTTGCCGATGAGCGCCTGGGCCGCGATCGCGAGCGCGTCGAGGGCGAAGGCCGCCGCCGAGAAGATCGTGAACACGATCTGCCACCCGGCGAGCTCGTCGGTGCCGATGCCGGTCGCCACACCCACGGTCGCGAGCAGGGCCACGCGCAGGCTCACGGTGCGCAGGAACAGCCATCCACCTGACGTCGCGGTGTTGCGCAGGCCCGCGCTCTGCGCGCGCAACGAGGCGCTGTGACGCGTGGCGAGGCGGCGGACGACCAGCACGTAGGCGGCGACCATCCCCCACTGCGCGGTCACGGTTCCGGCGGCGGATCCGGCGATGCCCCAGCCGAGTCCGTAGATGAACAGCCAATTGAGCAGGGCGTTCGCACCGAAACCGAGTCCCGCGATCCACAGCGGCGTCATGGTGTCCTGCATGCCGCGCAGCAGCCCGGTCGCGGCGAACACGATGAGCATCGCCGGCAGGCCCCACATCGAGATCACGAGGTACTCGTTCGCCTGAGCGGCGACGGCTTCACCCGCACCGAACAGCGAGACCAGCCACGGAGAGGAGACGGCGCCGATCACCGCGAGCACGGCGCCGAGCCCGAGCGCGAGCCACATGCCGTTGACGCCGACGGAGACGGCCTCGCCGGGCTGCCCCGCCCCGAAGCGTCGGGCGACAGCGGGGGTGGTCGAGTAGGCCAGGAAGACCATCAGCCCGACGATCGTCTGGAGCACGGCGCCCGCGATGCCGAGACCGGCGAGGGGGGTGGTTCCGAGGTGTCCGACGAGCGCGGCATCCACGATCAGGAACGCCGGCTCCGCGATCAGAGCGCCGAGGGCCGGGACGGCCAACCGCAGGATGTCTCGATTGAGGGAGGCACGCGCGGTCATCCTCCGAGCCTATGACCTGGGACCGACCCCGCCTTCCGTGCTGCCTCCGTCGTAGGGTGGGAGGGAGCTCGGATGCACGGAGGTGCCTCATGACGGATCCCCGAGACGCGGCGGCGCGGTATCTCGCGAGCAGGCAGAACGGTGAGAGCGCCGACGGCGACGAGGAGTCGGGTACGACGCCGGGGATCGCCGCGGCCGTCGATCGTGCCGCGTTCATCGAGACGGCCATCCAGGTGGCGATCCGCCGCGGAGAGTTCGACGACCTGCCCGGCGCGGGCAAGCCCCTCGAAGGACTCGGCACCCACCACGACCCCGACTGGTGGATCCGCCGGAAGATCGAGACCGAGAACCTGACCGGTCTCGGGCCCCCGGCGATCCTGCTGCGCACGGAAGACCGGGAACTGAACGGCCAGCTCGATCTGCTCGGTCGCGAGTCGGATGTGCGCACCGTCGTCGATCTGGACATCACAACTAGGGCGTGTCTCCCATATCGCTGGTGAGGCTCACGGCAGTCTTGTTGTGTGAGGTCTGATTCGCGGTTGAGGGTGTTCACGGACGAGCAATGGAAGCGGATCGAGCCGTTGC
>NZ_JAGYWT010000055.1:0-8893 GCF_019279095.1 Microbacterium sp. BF1
ATTCAGGAAGGAGTAGGACGCGTCCGCGGACCAGTGGTCGTTGACGAGATACGTGTACGCGGTGTCGGGCTCGAGTGTCTGGTAGGAGTTGCCCACGCCGCGCGGCACGAAGATGGCCTTCGACGCATCGATCTCCGTCGTGAACACCGCGCCGAACGTCGGCCCTTCACGCAGATCGACCCAAGCGCCGAAGATGCGCCCGGTCGCGACCGACACCCACTTGTCCCAGGGTTCGGCGTGGATTCCACGCGTCGTCCCGACCGCGTCGTTGAACGACACGTTGTTCTGGACGGGGCCGAAATCCGGCAGACCCAGCGCCGTCATCTTCTCGCGCTGCCAGTTCTCCTTGAACCACCCGCGCGAGTCCCCGTGGACGGGGAGGTCGAACACGACCAGACCGGGGATCCCGGTCTCGACCCGCGTGAGCTTCTTGCCGAACTCGATCTCGCCCACCGTGTCCTACTGTCCCTTCGTCGCGTAGAAGGCCTCGGTGGCGTCCTTCGACGGTGCCCACCACGCCTCGTTCTCGCGGTACCACTGGATGGTCGCGGCGAGTCCGGACTCGAAGTCCGCGTACTGCGGTGTCCACCCCAGCTCGGTGCGGAGTTTGGTCGAGTCGATGGCGTAGCGCAGGTCGTGGCCGGCGCGATCGGTGACGTGGTCGTAGGCGTCGCGCGGCTGTCCCATCTCTTCGAGGATGAGCTCCACGACGTCCTTGTTGTTGCGCTCGCCGTCCGCGCCGATGAGGTAGGTCTCCCCGATGCGCCCCTTCTCCAGGATCGTGAGCACGGCCGAGGAGTGATCGTTCGCGTGGATCCAGTCGCGGACGTTCTCACCCGCACCGTAGAGCTTGGGGCGGATGCCGCGGATGACGTTCGTGATCTGCCGAGGGATGAACTTCTCGACGTGCTGGTAGGGACCGTAGTTGTTCGAGCAGTTCGAGATCGTGGCCTGCACGCCGAAGGAGCGCACCCAGGCCCGCACCAGGAGATCGCTGCCGGCCTTGGTCGAGGAGTACGGCGACGAAGGGTTGTACGGGGTCTCCTCGGTGAACCGCTCCGGGTCGTCGAGCTCGAGGTCGCCGTACACCTCATCGGTGGAGATGTGGTGGAACCGACGCTCGTGCCGCCGCGCGGCCTCCAGCAGCGTGTAGGTGCCGACGATGTTCGTGTCGAGGAAAGGACGCGGGCTGTGCAGCGAGTTGTCGTTGTGCGATTCCGCGGCGTAGTGGATCACCGCGTCCGCCTCGCCCGTGAGCCGGTCGACGAGCTCCGCATCCGTGATGTCGCCGTGGACGAACTCGACCCGGTTCTCCGGCAGACCGGCGAGCGACTCGCGGTTGCCGGCGTACGTGAGTGCGTCCAGGACGGTCACCGTGTGGTCGGTGTTCTCGACGACATGGTGCACGAAGTTGGATCCGATGAATCCGGCACCTCCCGTCACGAGCAGGCGGGTCATGCTTGTCCTCTCTTGAGAAGGTCCAGAAGGTAGGAGCCGTATCCGCTCTTCACGAGCTTCTCCGCGCGCTCGCGCAGTTCGTCATCGGTCAGGAATCCCTGCCGCCACGCGACCTCCTCCGGCACGCCGATCTTCAGCGAGGTCCGTCGCTCCATCGTGCGGACGTACTCCGCGGCGTCCGTCATCTGATCGAACGTCCCCGTGTCGAGCCAGGCGGTGCCACGAGGGAGCACCTCGACCTGGAGGTCGCCGCGCTCCAGGTAGGCGCGGTTGACGTCGGTGATCTCGTACTCGCCCCGCGCCGAGGGCGCGAGGTTCCGTGCGATCTCGACGACGTCGTTGTCGTAGAAGTAGAGCCCGGGAACCGCGTAGTTGCTCTTGGGGTGCGCCGGCTTCTCCTCGAGGGAGACGGCCGTGCCATCGACGTCGAACTCGACGACGCCGTAGGCCTCCGGCTCGGCGACCCAGTACGCGAAGATCGCTCCTCCCGCGATGTCGCCGAAGCGCTGCAGCTTGTTGCCCAGGCCGGGGCCGTAGAGCAGGTTGTCTCCGAGCACCAGGGCGACGCTGTCATCGCCGATGAAGTCCGCACCGATGGTGAACGCCTGGGCGAGACCGTCCGGTGAGGGCTGCTGCGCGAACGTGAGGTTGATCCCGAACTGCGACCCGTCACCGAGCAGACGCTCGAAATGCGCGGCATCGTGCGGTGTCGTGATCACCAGGATGTCGCGGATGCCGGCGAGCATCAGCGTCGACAGCGGGTAGTACACCATCGGCTTGTCGTAGACGGGGATCAGCTGCTTGGAGACGCCCAGAGTGATCGGGTGCAAACGAGTGCCCGATCCTCCCGCGAGAATAATGCCTTTCACCCCAACATCGTGCCACATCCGGGCTGTGAGCACGGGAGCACGGCATGTTGACTTGCGTCACATCAATCACAGTGGCACCATCTGTAGCTTTCCGCCACAATGGGGTTTGTGACCGGCTCCCCCACCCCACGCCTGCGCGCGCTCCTCTCCAGCGCCGCGGCCATCGTCTTCGCGACGTCTCTCCTCGTCGCGACCCCTGCCCAGGCGACGGCCTCCCCCACCGCGCCCACCTCGACCACAGCCGTCAGCGACGTCGCTGCGGCCCCGCAACCCGTGAAAGCCCTCGTCACCGACGGCTTCCGCGCGGGCAACATCATCTCTGACAGCGTCTTCTACGACACCTCCACGATGTCGGCCGGAGCGATCGACTCGTTCTTCCGCTCCAAGGTGTCGTCCTGCCGCTCCGGATACGTGTGTCTGAAGGACTACCGGCAGAACACTCCGAACCGCGCAGGCGACAAGTACTGCAACGGCTACCAGGGGGCGGGCAACGAATCGGCCGCCACCATCATCTACAAGGTGGCTCAGTCCTGCGGAATCAACCCGCAGGTGTTCATCGTGATGCTGCAGAAGGAGCAGGGGCTCGTCACCCACACGTGGCCCAGCGACTGGCGATACACGATGGCGCTCGGACAGGGGTGCCCCGACACCGCGCCCTGCGACCCTGCCTTCGCCGGGTTCTTCTACCAGATCTACGGCGCCGGCCGTCAGATGAAGATCTACACCGAGGGCCGCTACTTCACGTACTACGCCCCGGGCAAGACCTGGAACATCCTCTACAACCCGAATGCCGCCTGCGGCCGGGGGCCCGTGTACGTCGAGAACGAGGCCACCTCGGCTCTCTACTACTACACGCCGTACCAGCCCAACGCCGCCGCACTGCGCGCGGGCTACGGAGAGGGCGACGGATGCTCCGCCTACGGCAACCGGAACTTCCACAACTACTTCACCGACTGGTTCGGCAGCACGCACGAGCCCGCCACCCGACTGATCAAGGCGTCGAACGCGAACGAGATCTACCTGTTGGCGGAGTCGCGCAAGTACCACATCACCAACGGCACCGACCTGGCCGCCTACATGTCGCGCCTCGGCTGGTACCAGACGGTCTCGCCGGAGTACGTCGCCTCGGTCCCGAACGCGACCACCGCGACGCGATTCGTGCGGGACTCGGGCGACGGCGGCATGTACCTGCTCGAGCCGGACGGCTCGAAGCATCACTTCACGGCGGCCGACGTCGTGACCCGGTTCGGCTTCAACATGGCGGTGTACACCTCCCTGCCCCCCGGCCTGGTCGCGAAGTTCCCGACGGGCCCCGCGGTCGGCACGTCGTTCAAGTCCGAGGACGCTGACGCCTACTACCGGTGGGAGAACGGTACGCGGCGCCACATCATCAATGGAGTCGCCTGGGCCCAGCTTCCTGCGGGCGAACGCTCGTACGTGGCCACCCTCCCTGCAGCGAACGTCGCGGCCATTCCGGCCGGTCCGTCGATCCTGCCCGTGCGCACGCTTGTGCGGGAGCAGGGGTCGCCCGACGTGTTCCTCACGGGTGCGGGTGCGGAGATCGCTCACATTCCCACGTGGGGAGTGGCGTTCGACGCCGGTGTGACCGCGACGACGCTACTTCCGGACGGTTCCCTCTCCCTGAATCCACGTGTGCAGGGTGTGCTGTCCCCGTTCGTCGTCTGCGACGGTGCGACGTACGCGGTCAATGGCGGAGGCGTGACGCACGTCCTCACCCCGCCGGCGGGCGCGCCGACCGTCTCACTCCCGGCTTCGATCTGCTCAACGCTCCCCGTCACCGGGAACAGCATTCCCGAAGCGTTGTTCGCCAAGACGCCGGGGGCAGATCCCGTCTATCTCATCTCCGGCTCGCAGCTTCGCCATGTGCGAAGCCAGCAGCGGCTTCAAGAGGCGAGCAACGGTCGGGTGTTGACATTCCTGAGCTGGTCCGCGGACACCCGCAGGGCTTTCACCGTCGGCCCGGCGCTGCTCGCGGACAGAACCTTCGTGAGCTTCGGCAGCGCCGAGACCTACTACGTCGAGAACGGCGCGCTGCGCCACGTGCAGTCGGTCGCCACGCTGATCCGCCTGGCGAGCCCGGCCTGGCCGTCCGTGGAGACGCTCCCCGCCGAATGGCGCGCCGCCTACACGATGGGCTCGCCGATCCCCTGAGCCGGCGGCTCGTCAGGAATCACCCGAGCGGCCTCTAGACTTGATCCATGGGTTCGGTGAGTGAAGATCTGCTGGTCATCGTGCCCGCGTGGAACGAAGAAGGGAACGTGGGCTCGACCGTGAGCGAGATCCTCGCGGCGATTCCCGATGCCGACATCCTCGTCGTCGACGACGGTTCGCTGGATGCCACCGGTGCGGTCGCTCGTGACGCCGGGGCCGCGGTACTGACCCTCCCCTACAACATGGGTGTCGGCGGCGCGATGCGCGCCGGCTACGCGTACGCCCAGCGAAACGGCTATCGCGCCGCTATCCAGGTCGACGCCGACGGCCAGCACAACCCCGTCGACATCATGCGCGTGCTCGAGGGGCTGGACGACGCCGACATCTCGATCGGCGCGCGATTCGCCGAGGTGGGGACATACGCGGCCAAGGGCCCCCGGCGGTGGGCCATGGTGTTCCTCGCGAGCATGATCTCCCGGATCGCCCGTACCCGGCTGACCGACGTGACGAGCGGCTTCCGTGCGGCGAACCGTCGCGCGATCGATCAGTACGTCGCCTACTACCCCGCCGAGTATCTCGGAGACACCATCGACAGCCTCGTCGCCGCGGTGCACGCCGGACTCACGGTCACGCAGGTGCCGGTGGCCATGCGAGCGAGGATGTCCGGGAACCCCAGCCAGGGCTTCACCGGTTCGGCGGTGTACCTCGCCCGCTCGATCTTCGCTCTGAGCCTGTCCGTCGTCCGCCGTCCGATCAGGGGGCGCGCATGATCTCCTTCGGCGCACTCGCCCTCGGTCTCGTCATCGTCGTCTCGGTGACCGTCCTCCTCCTCCGCCGCCAACTCCGCGAGAAGTATGCGGTGCTCTGGCTGGCCATCGGTCTCGCCGCGCTCCTCCTCGGCATCTTCCCTCAGGCCCTCGCCTGGCTGACGAGGACGCTGGGTTTCCAGCTTCCCGCAAACCTGATCTTCACCTTGGCCATCGGCCTCCTCCTCGCCGTCACGCTGCACCTGTCGTGGGAGCTCACCCGCACCGAGGAGCGTCTGCGCCGCCTCGCGGAGGAAGCCGCGATCACCCGCCTGAACCAGGAGCAGCTCCTGAAGGACGTCGCCGCGCTGCGCCGTCAGCTCGATGCCCGCTCGAAGGCGGACGACGATCGCGAACATGGCGCCGCCGACTGACGTCGCGGTGGTCTTCACCACTTTCCACCCCTCCGAGGCCCTTCTCGACGTCGTCCGATCGCTGTCCGCGGACTTCCCGATCGTGGTCGTCGATGACGGAACGGACGGGCCGACCCCAGTGCTCGATGCCGCAGAGGAGCTCGGAGCACAGGTCATCAGGCAGCCCGAGAACCGCGGCATCGCCGCGGCGATCAACGCCGGTCTGCACCGTGCGTTCGACGACGGCAGCCGTTACGCGATCACCTTCGATCAGGACTCCACTCCCGCGCCGGACACCGTGCGCGTGCTGCGTTCGGCATTCACCGCGTTGGACGAGTCGCCGCTGATCGCCGCCGTGGTCCCCGGGCAGTTCGCCGAGGTGAGACAGTCCTCATCCCGCGGCCCCTACCCCGACGCCAGCCGGGTGATCCAGTCGGGCATGATGCTCTCCGCCGGGTCGTTCCGCGCCCTCGGCGACTTCGACGACGCGCTCTTCATCGATCTCGTGGACACGGAGTACGAACTCCGCATCCTGGCCTCCGGACGGCGCATCGTTTCGGCGCCGACACGCATCGGCCACGAGTTGGGACGTACCCTGCGACTCCGGCCGTTCGGGGCTCTTCCCCCGACGGTGACGACGATGGCGAGCACGCCGTTCCGCTACTACTACCGTGCGCGGAATCGAATCATCGTCACTCGCCGCTACTTCCGACGCCTCCCGTTGCGGACGATCCGGGACCTGCTGGTCGACCTCGCCTACTTCGCGGTGATCGCGCTGTCCGCGCGACCTCGCCGTGCGATGGGACATCTCTTGGCGCAGGGCTTCCGCGACGGCCTGCGAGGCCGCGGAGGACGCCTGCCCGCGACGACCGCGACGAGTGCTGCGAAGATCACCTGGTCGACGTCGTAGGAGGCGTGCGTCGTCCGCCGATCAGGCCTCCTGCCGCCCAGCTCGACAGGTACTCCAGGACGAAGCGTCCGGGAACGTGACCCCGCCGTCGCGCATCCCGAAGCAGGCGCCAGGTCGGCCAGAACCGGCGCCTCCTCCCGAACACCGCGACCACCTGGGCCCCGGTTTCCGGGGCTCGCTGCGCGAGCGTCTCCGCCATGAGCTGCCGCCAGCCGACGTAGACGCGGAAGAGCATCCGCAGCATGGCCGGCAGCGAGTCCGAGCCTTCGTAGCGCCGGGTGAAGGAGCGAGCGCTCTCCACGGCCGTGCGGATCGCGCCGAGCCGACCGGACGATTGCATCCGACTCGGGTCCCCGAAGACGTTGGAATCGTGCTGGACGTAGTCCTGCACGACCGTGTCGACGATGCGCGTTCCGCCGGTGGCCCCGGCGAGGACGGCGATCCAGTGATCGTGCGCCGCGGCTCGGGTCGACATGCGCGGGAACGGCACGCTCCGCGCCGCGAGGTCTCCGCGGAGCACGCACAGCGATCCGGTGAACTGGTTGTTCAGAGCGGTCATGATCGGGCCGAGGTCACGTCGATCCGTGTGGCCCGTCGTGACCTCTCCGGGATAGGTGACCAGACGCGCCTGCCCTGAGACGAGCGCGACCTCCTCGAGGTGCGGGATCAACGTCTCGAGCTTCTCGGGGTACCAGTGGTCGTCCTGGTCGCAGAGTGCGACCCAGGCGGCGTCCGGCGAGACCGCGATGAGCCCTCGCTCGAAGTTCAGGTAGAACCCGAGCCTGGTGCCGTCGGCGATGACGCGGAACCGCTCGTCCCCCGCCGCGACCTCGGCCAGCACCCGTCGCACGGTGCCGTCGTCTCCGTCGACCGAGATGATGCACTCCCAGTCCGCGACTGTCTGCGCCTGAAGCGAGCGCAGCTGCCTCGCGAACAGCTCCGGGTTGGGCTCGTAGGCCGCGAGCACGATCGCTCCTCGAACGGGCATGTCCACTATCGTTCCTCGTTCCCAATCCTGCGAGCGCTGTTTGGCCAGTGTAGGCGAGGCACGCGCCCTCTCAGAAGCCGCCTTTCGCATACCGCAGAAAGGACTTCCAGGTACACGCCCTAAGATCGTGAGGTGCCCCCGTTCCCCCCCGCTCCGCGTGAGGTCCCAGCCAGACTGGTCGACACCGCGTTCTGCACCGAGCAGGAGAGGGGCGGCGAAAGCGGATGATGGCGTCACCCGTGATGAACCTGACCCGGCGTCTCGTCGGCTTCTCCGCGCTACCGTTCCTCGCGTCCGTGCTGCCGTTGCTCGCTCTCCCGTTCGTCTCTCGTGCGGCGAGCACGGATGACTGGGCGGCGATGAACATCGGGCTCGGCGTCGGCGCATTCGGTGCCGCGGTGGGCCTGGTCGGCTGGAACATCCTCGGCACTCCTCTCGTGGCGATGGCCGGTTCGCCAGAGGCTCAGCGCACTCTCTACGGGCGTTCTTTCTACATCCGCCTGTTCGCCGTGGCGCTCGCATCCGCGATCAGCGCCATCGTCGCCGTCGCCATCTCTCCTTCCGCCTCGTGGGCACCGGCAGCCGCTTTCGCCGTCGCGAGCGCGCTCAACGGAATCAGCTTGAGCTGGTACGCAGTTGGCGTCGGCTCTCCGCGACTGGTGCTCTTCTACGAGGTAATCCCGCGTGCGGTCGCGACGGTGTTGGCAGTCAGCGTCGTACTCGTCACTGGGAAGGTCGTGTGGTACGGACTGCTGCTCTGCGTATCGATCGTCGTCGGCGTGCTGGCCTTCCAGCTCCGCCTGGAACGGAGGCTGTTCCCCCGGTGGCCGGGTCTCGCGGTGATGAGGGCAGACCTCGGCGACATGCGACACGCGTGGGGTGTGGAATCCGTCGGAAGTCTTTATGCGAACGCACCCATGCCGGTCGCCGGCATCGTCGCCTCCCCTATCGCTGCGGCCGCCTTCGCCTCGAACGACAAGATCTACCGATACGGGATCCTCGGCGTCGGTGCAGCCGGCAACGCGCTGCAGGGATGGGTCCTCGAGACGCGGGAGCGCCAGCGACGAAGGCGCAACCTCATCGCCATCATAATCATGTCCGTCATCGCCGTGATCGGCTGGGCGGTGCTGGCGCTCTTCGGTCCTGCACTGAGCGGTTGGTTGTTCGGTGTCGACAAGCAGGGTGACCCGCTTGCATTCCACTTCTTCGGCGTCGCCTTCATCGGCGTCACGATGTCGACGCCTCTCATCCGGAACATTCTGGTCCCCGCACGCAGAGACCGCCCGGTCTTCGTGGTGACGCTGATCGCCGCGGTCGGCGGAGTTGCATCGATGATC
>NZ_JAGYWT010000550.1:0-1588 GCF_019279095.1 Microbacterium sp. BF1
CGACGACGCTCGACTGACGCGGGTCGTCAGGACGGACGCAGCAGCACGAGGAACTGCTCGATCTCGGCGGCCATGTCGAGGGACGGATCGAGCATCCACGCGGCCTGGAGCCCATCGGCCAGGGCGTGCAGAGTGCGCACCACCGAGCCGGGGCCGACCTCGAGGTCGGGGAGGCCGGATGAGGCGAACGCGATCGTGGCGCGGCCGGACAGCACGACGAACACCTCGTCGGCCTCGGTGTCGGTCGCGGTGCCCGGGGTCATCTCCCAGATGCCGACCTCGATCCCGCCGAGCGTCGCCAGCTCGTGCACGGTGCTCGTCGGCGAACCGGCGAGCACCTCTTCGGCAGGGAGCGGCTCGTGATCGAGTGCCAGTGCGCCGGCATCCACTCCCGCCCCTGCGGCGAGACCGTTCACGAGTCGAAGCCCATTCCGACGGCGTCGAGCGTCTTGAGGAACAGGTTGCGCTTGCCCTCGTTGTGATCGGCCTGGTTCATCGCGGCCCTCACCAGGTTGACGCCGATCGACGCGGCGGGCTCCGGCGGGAAGGGGATGGGCTTCTCGCGCACCATCCGCAGCTCGGTGCGCTCGGTCGAATCCCCCGACAGCTTGTCGAGCATGACGTCGGCCGCGAAGCGCGCGGCGCCGACGCCGAGACCGGTGAATCCGGTCGCGTAGGCGACGCGGCCCTTGCGAGCGGTGCCGAAGAAGGCGCAGAAGCGGCTCGACGAGTCGATCGCCCCGGCCCAGCGGTGGGTGAAGCGCAAACCCTCCAGCTGCGGGAAGGTGGTGAAGAAGTGCGAGGCGAGCCGGCGGTGGCTCTCGATGCGGTCCTCGTACTCCGGCCGCACCTTGCCGCCGAAGTGGTAGACCGCGTCGTAGCCGCCGAACAGGATGCGGTTGTCGCCCGTGAGCCGGTAGTAGTGGAACTGGTTCGCGCTGTCGGCGAGGCCCTGGCGGTTCGACCAGCCGATCGATGCCAGCTGTTCGGTGGTGAGCGGCTCGGTCATCAGCACGTAGTCGTACACGGGCACGGTCATCAGGCGGTTGCGCTTGAGGAGCGAGGGGAACACGTTCGTGCCGAGGGCCACGGCATCGGCGACCACCCTGCCGTTCGGGGTCACCAGGGTGATCGGTCCCGATCCGTCGCCCTCGATCCCGCGCACCAGGCTGTGCTCGTAGATCTCCACCCCCAGGTCGGCGGCGACGCGGGCCAGCTCCACGCCGAGCTTGGCGGGGTGCACCAGCGCGCAGCCGTCGCGGTCCCAGTCCCCGGCCAGGAAGGTGTCGGAGTGCACCTCGGCCCGCACGGCTTTTCGGTCGAGGAAGCCCGGCTCATCGCGGAACCACTCGACCTGGTGCGGCTCGACGGCGACGGCCAGCTGGCCCGTGCGCTCGAACTCCGCATCCATGCCGTACCGCTGGATCGTCTCGCCGATGCCATCGAGGTTCGCGTGGCCCAGCTCTTCGAGTCGGTCGATCTCCTCCGGCCAGCGATTCACCCCGTTCTCGTGGCCGTGGGTGAGGCTCGACTCGCAGAAGCCGCCGTTGCGTCCGGACGCGGCCCAGGCGATGCGCGAGGCCTCGAG
>NZ_JAGYWT010000551.1:0-1583 GCF_019279095.1 Microbacterium sp. BF1
GCCGTCGCGGACGCGATCAACAACCGCCCGCGAGAAATCCTCGACTGGCGCACCCCCGCCGAGGCCTTCGAAGAGCTACTACGATCGACCCAACAAACAATCGTTGCGACGACCGGTTGAATACGGCTTGCGATCCGCGGTCCGAGTGCAGGGTCGTTCCGGTGGGCTCTCGCAGCGCGACGGCGTTGCGAAGCGCGGCGACTGCCAGCTCAGCCGTCATTCGCGAATCGAGCGAGTAGCCCACAATTCGGTTCGAGTGGACGTCTTTGATCGCCCAGAGATACAGCTTGCCCTCGTCGGTCCAATGTTCGGTGATGTCGGTGAGCCAGAGTTGGTCCGGCCTTGTCGCGGTGAAGTCGCGGAGCACAAAATCGTCATGCACCGGTGGTCCCGCTTTTCGGTTCAGGCCGCGCTTCTTCGAAATCACCGACCAGAGCTTCTGTTCCGAGCACAGCCGCCACACGCGCCGCTCGGACGCTGCCAGCCCGGCCTCCGCTTCGATCTCGTCGGCGATGAACCGATACCCGAACGCCGGGTCGTCGCGGTGAAGATCGACGGCCGCGTTTGTGAGGTGAGCGTTGTCCCCGTCGCGTTGCGAGACGGGGTTCGCACGCCACTGGAAGAATGCTTGCTTGCTGAAGCCCAGCACCCGGCAGGTCACCGCGACCGGAATTCGGTCAGCGGCCAGTTCACGGACCAGCGGGAACATCATTTAGGGAGTGACGCCTGCGACAGATAGGCGGCCGCTCGGCGGAGGATCTCGTTCTCTTGCTCGAGCAACCGGATGCGTTTGCGGGCTTCGCGCAGCTCGGTCGCGTCGGCCTGGGTCACACCGGGCTTGATGCCGTCTTCGACGTCCGCGATCTTGAGCCACCGTTGCAGACACGACTCGGAGACACCGAAGTCTTTCGCGATCCGGCTGATCGGGGCGTCGCCCCGACGCGCGACCGCGATGACGTCGTTCCGGAACTCTTTGGGGAGTGCTTTCGGCACGTTGACCATCCTTCCGTGAGAACCGAAATCGTCACAGCGTTGGAGTCAACCAAACCGTCAGCAGTCCCTTCCTCATGTCGTCGTGACAGCGGTAGTAACCGTAATCCTTGCGGCAGGCTCCATCTATGGAGCCGTGGTTGGCAGCTTTGGCTCTCATGGTCAGCAGCGGTGGTGGCGTTCTTCGCCATCGCAGCAGGCACTTGGATGAGCACACGCCGGACGGCTTCCGACTAGGCCGTGCTGCTAAAGGAGCTCAAGGTTTAGGGTTTGCGCCGCCCGGGCGTCGTCGTTCAAGAGCCAGCCGGACAATGTGACTCATTTGTCCCAGCTTCTCCTCGGCGGCGCGGATGCTGATCTCGACTCCCTCGAGTTCACCGAGACAACATCGAGCTCCTCTGCGACGGACACCTCGACGAGGTGACTCGTGATGCCGAGCACGATGCCTGGGCGTGACGCTCGTGAGCTAAGGCGTGTCTCCTAATCAGTGGGGCCCACCTCTCGTGGTGCGAACGGCTGTTCCGATGGGGCGCGAAGGAGCCTCAAGCACCCGGACACTAGAATGCCTAGGTGCCTGAGCAGATACTGACTGA
>NZ_JAGYWT010000552.1:0-1577 GCF_019279095.1 Microbacterium sp. BF1
GAGCAGACCGCCGCTCCCGAGGTCACCAGCGCGCCGAGCACGGACGCAGACGACTCCGCCGGCACCTCCGCGGCGATCTCGATCGTCTCGATCGTCGCCGTCCTTGTCGTCGCCGGCGTGGTCGTCTGGATCGTCATGAGCCGCCGTCGCGGCACGACTCCGACCGATTCCGACCCGTCCTCCGAGCGATAGGCTTAAGGCATGCCACACTACGACGTCGTCATCCTTGGTGCAGGTCCTGGCGGATACGTCGCTGCGGTTCGCAGCGCGCAGCTCGGTCTCTCCACCGCCATCATCGAGGAGAAGTACTGGGGCGGTGTCTGCCTCAACGTCGGCTGCATCCCCTCCAAGGCGCTCCTGAAGAACGCGGAGCTCGCACACACCCTGAACCACAAGGCGGAGTTCTTCGGTATCTCCGGCGAGTTCACGATCGACTTCGGCAAGGCCTTCGACCGCAGCCGTGAGGTCGCAGAGGGTCGCGTCAAGGGCATCCACTTCCTGATGAAGAAGAACAAGGTGACCGAGTACAACGGTCGCGGCACCTTCACCGGTCCCAAGGCGATCTCGGTCGCCAAGGCCGACGGCCAGGTCGAAGAGGTCACCTTCGACAACGTCATCATCGCCACCGGCTCCAAGGTCCGTCTGCTGCCGGGTGTCACGCTCAGCGAGAACGTCGTGACGTACGAAGAGCAGATCATGACCCGTGACCTGCCCGAGTCGATCGTCATCGTCGGCGCCGGCGCCATCGGCATGGAGTTCGCCTACGTCCTGACGAACTACGGCGTCAAGGTCACGATCATCGAGTTCCTCGACCGTGCGCTGCCCAACGAGGACGCCGATGTGTCGAAGGAGATCACGAAGCAGTACAAGAACTACGGCGTCGACATCCTCACGTCGACCAAGGTCGAGTCGGTCGTCGACAACGGCTCCTCCGTCACCGTCACCTACACCGGCAAGGACGGGCAGCAGAGCTCGATCGAGGCCGGCAAGGTGCTCATGTCGGTCGGATTCGCCCCGAACATCGAGGGCTTCGGCCTCGAGAACACCGGAGTGAAGCTGACCGAGCGCGGCGCCATCGACATCGACGACCACATGCGCACCAATGTCGAGGGCATCTACGCCATCGGCGACGTGACCGCCAAGCTGCAGCTCGCCCACGTGGCCGAGGCTCAGGGCGTCGTCGCTGCCGAGACGATCGGCGGCGCGGAGACCCAGACGCTGGGCGACTACCGCATGATGCCGCGTGCGACGTTCTGCTCTCCGCAGGTCGCGTCGTTCGGTCTCACCGAGCAGCAGGCCAAGGACGAGGGGCGCGAGATCAAGGTCGCCACCTTCCCGTTCATGGCGAACGGCAAGGCGCACGGCGTCGGCGAGCCGGTCGGCTTCGTCAAGCTGATCGCCGACGCCGAGCACCTCGAGCTCATCGGCGCCCACATGATCGGCCCGGACGTGGGACCAGCAGGGCGAGCCGCCTTTGCTTCCGGAAGATATCGTTGCACGCACCGCCGACCGTTACCGCGAGCTGATCGAGCGCCTCGGCGCCTGAGCGCTCCCGATCGCCGGGTCCCGATCTCCGG
>NZ_JAGYWT010000553.1:0-1576 GCF_019279095.1 Microbacterium sp. BF1
CCTGCGGGTGGACCGCGATCCCGGCATCCTGGAGAAGCTCCGCGCGCCGTTGCGCTCGTCGCTGCAATGGGCGCTGTATGCACAGGGCTTCCTGCTCATGGGGGCCTTCGTCGCGGTGTACAACTACATGCCGGCGGTCACGCACCTGTGTGAGCGATGTGGCGACGCCACGGCGGTAGAGGAGGGCGGGCGCATCGACCACGGCGAACGATTCGGCCTGCAGGTGCAGTCGCCAGATCCAGGGCCGGTCCTCCGCCGTGAACAGTCCCTCGGGGAATGCCGCCAAGCCGCTGTCGACGACCCTGCGGTGGAAGAGCCCGGCCCAGGCGTAGGGATAGTCGACCATGGTCGACTCGTTCTCGGGCAGGATCGCGTCTCGCGGCGAGGTCACCCGGTCGCGCCACGGGTGCGGTGCGCGGATGAGCGCCCGCTCGCCGCCGGTGACCGTGACGTGATCGGTGCGCACGAAGTCGCACTCGAGCTCGCGCAACCGCGACACCAGCACCTCGAGCCGTCGCGGCTGCATCCAGTCGTCACCGTCGAGGAAGCAGAAGGCATCGCCCTCGACGTGCGCAAGCCCCTGGTTGCGGGCCGTCGCCAACCCGCGTGCCGTCGGATTCCGCAGAACGGTGGCGTGCGGGAACCGCTGCGCGTACTGCTGCATGAGAGCACCCGTGTCGTCGCGGGATCCGTCGTCGATCGCGACGAGCTTGACGGCTGCGGCATCGTCGAACTGCCGGGTGAGCGTCTCGAGCGTCGTCCCGATGTACTCCCCGGCGTCTTTCGCGGGCAGGATGACGGTGACGAGGGGTGTGCGCACAGGACTCCCGGAGACGGACGGTGTCCGGGAATGGTGCCAGGCGGTCGTTGCCGGATGGGGACGCGCAGGTGAACGACGAGTGTCCGCGAAACATGCGCGGGGCCGGCACTGCGGTGTGGTCCCGTACCCGAACGGGACCACACCTTCCAGTGCTCAGCACTGCCGAACGTGACACGTTCGGGATGCGGGATCGCGCAGATGCGATCCCGCCTGCCACGCGGCCGCCTGACCCCCATCAGGCGACCCCGAGACCGTTGTGGTCGCCGCGTCGACTTCGAGAAGACGAACGCGGCGCCACGGTAAAAAAACACCCGCTGGAATGATGTGGGCGGTTCGGTTCGCACGCGCTCGCCGCATCGGCGACGATGGGGAGCATGCTCTGGCCCTTCGGATCGACCTGGCGCCCCGTGCGTCAGCGGCGTGGCGACACCGTCGATCTGCGATGGCTCAGCGCGAGGACCTGGACCAGACGCTGGTACCCGCAGGGGATCGACGTCGGCGAATGGCGCGGGCGGCGCACTCTGGCCGTCAGCTGGTTCCGACAGGAGCTCTCGGGGGAGCATCTCGCCTCCCGTGTGACCCTCATCGACCTGGCGCGCTCCCGTCATCTCGACGTCCTGCTCGCGGTATAGCTCGATCAGAGAGGCTGTCGGGATCACGCTCGACCATGTAGTCGAGGAACTGCTCCATCCCGGCGAGTTGATCGTTTCCATAGGAGTCCTTGGTCGGCAGATCGAGCAAGCGATCGATGTCCTC